>DATNKN010000070.1:0-3108 GCA_035603375.1 Solirubrobacteraceae bacterium | reverse complement strand
GCCGCTGGGTGAGCGTGAATCCGAACAGCACGGGGAGCGCGGCGCTCGCGGCGAGCAGCACGCGCGCCTGGCTGCCGTGCAGAGCTGCCACGATCAGGCCGGCAAGCACCACGAACCCGGCGAGCCGCACCGGGCGGGCACGCCCGTAGATGCCATACAGCTCGTGCATGCACACGCAACCGAGCGCGAACACCCCGAGCGCGAACACGGTGCCGCCCTCGATCACGAGAAACAGCGCCAGCGCGATCAGCGGCAGCGCGAACAGGATGCGCGAACCGATGTCGGAGCCCCCCGCGCTGGTCGAGCTACCGGCGCGAGCCGGGGCGCGAGAAGAGCTCATCGCGCTCAGCGCCCGCCGAAGCGGCGGCGGCGCTCGGAGAACTCGGCGAGCGTCTGCTCCAGCGCCGCACGCGAGAAGTCGGGCCACAGCTCGTCGCGAAACACAAGCTCGCTGTAGGCAGACTGCCACAGCAGGTAGTTGGAGAGCCGCCGCTCGCCGCTGGTGCGAACGATCAGGTCGGGGTCGTGCATCTCCGGCGCATAGAGGTGCTTGCGAAACTCCTCCTCGCCGCCACCTTCATACGCGCTGGCCGCGTCGAGGATCTCGGCACGCCCGCCGTAGTTGAACGCCACGAACATGGTGATTCGCTCGTTGGCGTCTGTGAGCTTTTCGGCCCACCTCATGCCCTCCAGCAGGTCGGGATGGATGCCCTCGCGGCGACCGACGAAGCGCAGCCGCACCCCCTCTTCGTGCAATTCGGGCGTCTCGGCCGCGATGCGACTGCTGAGCATCTCCAGCAAGCCGCGTACCTCCTCGGCGGGGCGCGACCAGTTCTCGGTGGAGAAGGAGTACACCGTCAGCTCCTTCACACCGAGATCCACCGCGTCACGCAGACGAGCCTTGACGTTGTCCGCACCGGCCCTGTGGCCCTCGTTTACCGGTAACCCGCGGGCGTGTGCCCAGCGACCGTTGCCGTCGGTGATAATCGCGACGTAGCGAGCATGGGCGGGGGCGCTACCCTCGATCGCCTGGGGCTGATCCAGCGACGGGTCGCTCATCGCGACCCGCTGCACTCTGGTGCCCCTTGGAAACTCGCCACGGCGCTTCTGACTCGGGCTCTAGCGACCATCACACCTCGAGGATCTCCTCCTCCTTGGCCTTCAGCACCACGTCGAGATCGCCGATGCGCCCGTCGGTGAGCTTCTGCAGCTCCACCTCGGCGCGGTGCTCGTCGTCGGATCCGGCCTCCCCTTCTGACTTGAGGTCGCGCAGCTGCTGCATCGTGTCGCGACGGACGTTGCGGATCGCGATGCGTCCCTCCTCGGCGAGATTGCGCACCACCTTGACAAGCTCCTTGCGGCGCTCTTCGGTCAGCTCGGGCACGACCAGGCGGATGAGGTTGCCGTCGTTGGATGGGTTGAGCCCGACGTCCGACTCGTTGATCGCCTTCTCGATCGTCTTGATAGACGACTTGTCGTATGGCTGCACCGTGATCAGGCGAGCCTCTGGCGCGGAGATCGTGGCCAGCTGGTTGAGTGGGGTTTGCGCGCCGTAATAGTCGACCACCACGCGCTCCAGCAGAGCAGGGCTGGCGCGCCCTGTGCGGACGGAGCCGAACTCGTGCTGGGTGGACTCGAGCGACTTGGCCATGCGCTCGCGCGCGTCCTCGAGCAGGATATCGATCGTCTCAGCGGTCATCGCCGGCTCCTCTCGTTGAAATCATGTGCTTACTAGCGTCCCCACGCGAGCACCAGCCACGATCCTGGGAATGTTGGTCTCATCGTCCATGTTGAACACGTTCAGCGGCATCGAGTTCTCCATGCACAGCGCCAGCGCGGTGGAGTCCATCACGCGCAACCGCCGCTCGATCGCTTCCATGTGGGTGATGCGCGGGATGAACTGTGCGGCCGGGTCGAGTGCCGGATCGGCACTGTAGACACCCTCGACGCCGTTCTTGGCCATCAGGATGATCTCCGCGTGAATCTCCGCGGCCCGCAGTGCGGCGGCCGTGTCGGTCGTGAAGAACGGGTTGCCGGTACCAGCGGCGAAAATCACCACACGCCCCTTCTCCAGGTGGCGCATGGCGCGGCGACGGATGTAGGGCTCGGCCACCTCTGAGATCCCAAGCGCCGACTGCACACGTGTGTTCGTGCCCGCCCGCTCGAGCGCGTCCTGCAGTGGCAGCGCGTTGAGCACCGTGGCGAGCATCCCCATGTAGTCGGCCGTGGAGCGATCCATGCCCTCCGCCACGCCGGTCATGCCGCGGAAGATGTTGCCCGCTCCGACCACAATCGCGACCTCGACGCCCTGGTCGCGCACGGCCGACACCTGGCGCGCGACCGCCGCCACGCGCTCGGGGTCGGTGCCGTAGTCCAGCGAGCCCATCAGGGCCTCCCCGGAGAGCTTCAGCAGTACGCGTTTGAAGGCGGGTGCGCCCATCGACGCCAGAGCCTACCCGGTGAAGCGCTACTGGCCCACGGCGAAACGGACGAAGCGGCGTATGACCACGTTCTCGCCCGTCTTGACCGTCAGCTCGTCGCGCAGCTGCTGCACAGTCTTGCTCTCGAACTTGGGGTTGTGCATCTCCTGCTCGAGCAGCACGATCGTCTGGTACCACGAGTCGAGCTTGCCCGCGACGATCTTCTCGCGAATGTTCTCGGGCTTCTCGGCGGCCTCCTGCTCGTAGATGCGGGCCTCCGCGTCGCGCGCCTCGGCGGGTACGTCTTCGCGGCTGACATACGCCACGGTTGGGGTGGCGGCGATTTGCATGGCGACGTCGCGAGCGAAGGACACGAAATCCTCGTTGGTGGCGACGAAGTCGGTATTGCAATCGACCTCGATCAGCACACCCACCTTCGCGCCAGCGTGAATGTATGCCTGCACAGTGCCCTCGCTGGCGGTGCGCTCGCCGAGATCCTGGATCTTCTTGCCCTGCTTCAGGCGCAGAATCTCAATCGCCTTCTCGATGTCGTTCTCGGACTCGGCAAGAGCCTTCTTGCAGTCCATCATCCCCGCGCCGGTGCGCTCGCGCAGCGCCTTCACGTCCTTGGCGGAAATCTCAACCGTGCTCACGATGCACTCTCCTGTGTGGCGGGTGTCTCCTGCTC
>DATNKN010000057.1:0-30683 GCA_035603375.1 Solirubrobacteraceae bacterium | reverse complement strand
GGCGCCCAGCAGCTCTGCGACGCGTTGTGGGAGGCCCTGCACGAGGAGCTGCGCGAACCCAGCTCCGAGCGCGTCGTGCATCTGTCGCTGCGGCTCGCCGAGGTGTCCTCAACCGTCGCGCTGCTGGCCGGCGGCGCGAGCGGCGAGGCGCGGCAACCAGACAGTGAGCCCAAGCTGACGAGTGCGCCCAGCATCGCGCCCGATCCCCAGCCGTCCATGCCACCAGCGGTCGAGCGTCGTAAACCGCCCGCCCCCTCGGAGTCCGTGCCCTCGCGCCCCGATCCCCCGCCGGCCGATCCCCCGCCGCTCGTCGCCGTGCAGCCGATCCCCACGCGGGCGGGGGAGTACACCTTCACGAAGCTCGTGGACGAGCGCGGGCCCGTCGACGCGGCCGAGCGGCTCGCATCGGTCGCGCCGATCCAGCCCGAGATCGAGATTCACGACGCGCGTCGCGAGGAGGGACCGTCCGCGTGGGTGTCCTCGGTCGGGCGGCTGCTCGCGCGCCACGCCGAGGACGGCCTCCCGTTCGCGGTGCTGCTGGTCGAGATCGTCGACGTCGCGCGCCTGGAACGCGCCGAGACCCCACACGACCTGCACGGCATGGTCTCCCAGGTCGAGAGCGCGCTCGGGCGGGCAATGCGCTCCACCGACGAGCTGTCGCGCGAAACCCGCGGGCGCTACTGGCTGGTCGCGCCCGAAACCAATGGGACCGGTGCCCGCATGCTCGCCGAGCGCCTGGCGCGTTTGGTGCGCGGCTCGGCCACGCATCGTGGTGTGCCCCTTGAGGTCGCGGTCGGGATTGCCGTGTGCCCCGACGACGGCACCGAGGCGCCGGCTCTGGCTGCTCGCGCGGATCTTGGTGTGTATTCGGCGCGAGCCACCGGGCGTTCGATCGCCCACACCGACCCGCCTGCCTGAGACCTGCGCGTCTATTTCTGTCGGTAGGGCTTGACAGGTCGTCCGTGGTCGGGTATAAAGGAGCCATGTCCTGTCACCCCGGCTTGGGGTGAGCTTCTCTAATAAGGGGAGTGGACCCCGTTTTCCGGGGCAGGCAAAATAAGGTCGGGTTTTGGGTTGGCCCCTGTGGTCGACTTGTACCGGTAAAGCAGGGCCCTTGGGAGAGGGACCGGGTCGCATTCCGAGAGAGGGTTGATTTTCGCGTGCATTCATTGGGGAATAACGTGTTTGAGAGTCCGTGTGTCGCTGGACCGTCCGTTATAGGACGCGTCAGCGTCGCTGACGCGTCTCTCTCTCTCTCTCTCTCTCTGGCCGGGCTGGCTCTCAGCTAGCCGCAAGCCAGACCGTCGCTCTTACCGGCCAACTAGGCCGGCCTGGTCTTCTGCGTCGCTGTCGCGGCGCTTCATGTTCTTCTGTCGCCGTGGGCTTGGTGTCCAGGGTGGTTTTGTTGTGCCCGCGGTCCCGCGGGTTTCGTGTGGATCGTTCTTGGAGGAGGGGTTGTGTCTATAGGTGCTCGTAAGCCGGTCCTGCCGGTCATCGCTGTGTGCTGTGTATTGGTGGGTTGGTTTGCGTGGAGCGCCGTGCCTGCGTTGGCGGTGGCTCCTGAAGCGTCGGTGTTGGAGTCTGCTGTGGCTCAGGGCTCGACCGTGGTGTCGTTGAAAGGCGAGTTGAGTCCTGGTGGTGGTAGTGGTCCGTTGACTTATCAGTTCGACTACAACACGAACGGTACTTGTAGTGTCGTCAAAGGATCTCCTGAAGAACCGCCTTTCCAACAGAGCACTCCTTCTCCTAGTGTCGAAGTGGTTGAAGGCAAGCAGGATCAGGTTACGGCTGAAGCGCAGGGCCTTGAACCGAATGAGGCGTATACGTTCTGTTTGGTAGCGACCAATGCTTCCAGTGAAGCGTCCGTGAGCAACGAAATCACGGTGCAGACAGGAGATCAGGCGCCTTCGTTCAGCGAAGTAGCGGTCACGAACATTACGTCTAGCGAAGCGACCGTTGGCGCCGAGGTCTATCCGCACGGCGAAGTCACGACATATCGTGTGGAATACGGTCCGAGTAACGCGTATGGGTCCAGTACGCCGGAAGCGAGCATTAGTGCTCAGCATGGGCCTGCTGGTATCCAGGCACAGTTGACGGGCCTAACACCCAACAGCGAATACCACTACCGGATCGTCGCGACCAATAGTACCGGTAGCGAACAGTCCCCTGATGGGACATTCACGACGGGAGAAACAGTCGCCGTGGGCGGTCAAGGCCTGCCAGATAGTCGTGCGTTTGAAATGGTAACGCCGCCGAATAACGAGGACGCAAACGTCTATATACCAAAGGCGATGGAAGCGAATAACAGCGAAGGGATCCGCTCAAATTACTTGTTCCAGGTCGCCAGCGATGGGTCTGCTGTGGCGTACATCGGTGATGCGACATTGGGTGGAGGTAATGGAGAAGCTGGTCGAGGCATTGGCAGCCAGTTTCTGGCTAAACATCTCGCAAACGGTGGTTGGATAACCAAAAGTATCCAGCCCGCAGGAGTCTTTGCCACGCACTATCAGGGGTTTTCGAGTGATTTGTCGGTTGGGGTACTTGTTTCAGGTGAGTCAAATGAACCCGAAGACCTCCCGCTATCAGAGGAAGCCCTCGATGGTGATTACAGGTTGCTTTATGCGCGTGCTACAAGCGAAGATGCTTATAGGCCGCTCTTTACGAAGGCTGTCACACCAAACCGGCCGTCTGGAGGATTTGGCGACAATGGAGGCGTCAGTCAACTCGGCGCCGGCGCCGGAAATGAACCGGTCTTTGCGGGCGGCTCAAATGGTTTTAGCGACCTGTTGTTTGAGGCAAACGATGCTTTGCTTGGTGGTGATGGTGTCCTCGAAACGGAACTTGAGAGCGATGTAAAGGGCGAAATCGCTAAAGGCGAAAACGAGAATTACCTGTACGATTCGGCTCAGGGCCATCTGAGTTTGATTGATGTATCACCTGAAGGGAGGGTGCTGCCCGGTGCGACGTTTGGTGCGCCGCCAATTGGTAACCCAACGCGCAATCCGCCCAATTTTGGTGGTGCGATCTCTGCGGATGGTAATCGTGTGTATTGGTCGAGCATTGAAACGTTGTACGGCGAAGGCAAAATTGCTGGGGAGCGGCCCACTGGTCTCTATCTGCGCGAAAATCCTGGGGAGTCGCAGAGTCCGGTCGTGAATGGTCGGTGCAGTGTGCCCAGGGATGCGTGTACTGTACCTGTGTCTGGTGGTGAAGCGCAGTATTGGGCGTCTGCCGCAGATGGTCGCTACGCGTTTTATACCGAAGGTGAAGGGCTTTACCGTTTCAATGCTGAACCTGAAGCCAATCAGGTGTCGCGAGAAGTCGTGGCTGATCCTAGTGCTGGTGTGGTGGGTGTGCTTGGCGTGAGTAGCGACGGCGAGAGCCTGTATTTTGTCGCGAAGGGCATTCTTGCTGGGGCGAGCAGTGAGGGCGCGAAAACTGTGGAAGGCGAACCTAACTTGTACCTCTGGCGTGATGGCGCCGCGCCGGTATTTATTGGTACGCTTTCGGGGGGAGACGGTAGTGAAGTTCAGCCGTTTTCAGGGATTCCCAGCCAGGAACCAAGCGATGGCTATTTTTATGGTGATTGGCAGCCGGGTTTGGGTCATCGGACGTCTCGAGTCACTGGTAGTGGTGGCAGTGTTGTGTTCATGTCCAGCCAGTCTTTGAGTGTGCCTGGTTATCCGCATGGTTATCCAACCTCAGGTAACGATGAGGTGTATGTGTATGAGGCTGGGTCGAATAGCTTGTTTTGTGCGTCGTGCGGTTCGACCCGTGGAGGCGCATCGGGTTATTTGCCGATCGGTTGGGATGACTCTTACATGCCACAGTGGGTTAGTGAAGATGGTGATCGCGTGTTCTTTGATAGTGGGTCGTCGTTGGTGCCGCAGGCTACTGATGGGAATCAGAATGTGTATGAGTGGGAGCGAGAAGGCTCCGGTACTTGCACGACTGGTTCTGGTGTGAATGGTGGGTGCGTGTTCTTGCTCTCGGGTGGTACGAGTGAATCCGCTTCGTGGTTGATAGGCGCAAGCGAAAGCGGCGATGATGTATTCCTGGCGACGCGGGCACAGTTGGTCCCTGAAGATCAGAACGAAGCGTTCGATCTTTACGACGTGAGAGTGGAAGGCGTGAAACCGGTCACTCCGCCATTGTGTACGGGTTCTGGTTGTCAGGGTGTGCCTTCGCCGCCACCGACGTTTGCGACACCACCGAGCGTCACTTTCGATGGTGTCGGGAACTTCACGGCACCCACATCCCCTGTGGTCAAAGCTAAGACTAAGTCGCTATCGCGTGCACAGAAGCTAAGTGATGCTTTGAAGCAGTGTCGTAAGAAGTCGAAGCGTAAGCGAGGATCGTGTGAAACGCAAGCCAGGAAACATTATGGGCCACTGAAGAAGGCGCGTAAGGGTTCGGGGACAGTCGTGAAGAGGAGGAAATAATCATGTTCAAGCGCTTTATGCTGTCGATTCTTGTGGCTTGTGGGCTAGTGTTTTCGTTTGCGTTTGTGGCGTTTGGTGATTCTCCCGCACCGGGATATGAGGCTATTGGGCGTTTCGCTCCGACGAACCTTCCGCCTGGTGGCGAAGGGCTGCTGGTCTTGTACGTGTATAATCTCGGTGGCGCTCAAAGCAGCGAAGGTCCAACGGTGACAGATAGGCTACCAGTAGGCTTGGAAGCCGTTAGCAAAGTATCTCCGCCGGGGGAGGAAGAAGCGAGCCTGTCTGCGGGATGCTCGACAGGAACGGTAGTTACATGTCAATTGGCACCAATTGGAGTCGGCGGAGAACCGAATAGAATCGAAATTCCTGTGCGTGTGTCGGCGGATCCGTCGAGTGAACCGGATCGTGTGACGGTGAGTGGTGGTGGAGCGTTGGGTGTCGCTAATGCAACCGTCCCGACACATTATGGTGTAGGGCCGGCACCGTTGGGTTTCGCTAACGCGGACGCTTGGGTCACAAACGCGGATGGTACGGTTGATACGCAGGCGGGTTCGCATCCGTACGAGCTTACCGTAGCTTGGGCTACGGATAGCACGGGTGTTGGTAATGGTGATGAAAAGCCGAGTGGTGGTGAACCGCGGTTCTTGGACGTAAACGTACCGCCTGGAATCGTTGGTGAACCTGGTGCTGTACCGAAGTGTACGCGTAGACAGTTCGACGGCTTTGAATGCCCGGGTAATACACTGATCGGTGAGAATTCCCCTTCAGTGTCAGGCGCGGGCCTATTGCAGGAGACAGTGTTTAATCTTGTGCCGCCCCCCGGTGTAGCGGCGGAGTTTGCCTTTACTTTCAATGGCATCTCCGTGTTCGTGGATGCGCGTATACGCAGCGGTGGCGATTACGGCATCACAGAGCACGCGAACATTCCTCAACGCAAGGTTGTGTTCAACACGACAACGATTTGGGGGGTGCCTGGTGAACATGGCACGGGCGCCGAAGATAAGCCGCTGTTGACGCTACCAACATCATGCGGTGCGCCACCAATGTTCAGTCTCGAAGAGTTGGGTACCTGGGAAAACGAAAGCCTGAACGGGCCACCAATAAGCTTTCAATGGCATAACAGCGAAGACGATCCGGTCGGGATCACCGGTTGTGAAAAGCTCAAGCACTTCCAACCATTCATCAATCTTGCCCCAGACACCAGCTTCTCAGACACCCCAGCAGGCCTATCAACGACCGTAAAGGTCCCCCAAGGATTGAACCCCGAAGGGTTGGCTACACCGGGTTTGAAGGAAACAACGGTCGTGCTACCCGAAGGCGTAGCGATCAACCCAGGCCAAGCAACTGGTCTGGTGGCTTGTCAAGCGTGGCAGGAGAATATCGGTGGTCCTGAAGCCGAAAAGGAAACGATGGACGGTCCACCATCCTGTCCCGCAGCATCCAAGGTCGGGACGGACGAAATCTCAACACCACTACTCCCGGGTCGTTTGAAGGGCAACGTCTACGTCCTGCAATCAAACCCTCCGAATCTACAGTTGCTCGTAGCAGCCGAAGGCGAAGGCGTCTTCCTGAAGCTGATCGGCACTGTTCATTTGAATGAACAGACGGGTCAGATAACGACGACGTTCAAGGGCACCCCGCAAGATCCAGGTACCCCGGACGCACCCCTCAACGAATTCGTGTTGAGCTTCAGCGGTGGTGCGCAGGCAGCGCTCGTGACGCCGCAGTTCTGTGGCGTGTATACGGCAACAGCTGACTTTACGCCGTGGAGCACTCCGTTGACGGCGGATGCGCTATCGGAAAGCAACTTCCAGATCACCGCGGGGCCAGGCGGGAGTAGTGTGTCCAACTGTACGGGACCCCTCCCGTTCGCACCGACGATGACCGCCGGTGCGACGACGGATCAGGCAGCGGGCTATACGGATTTCACGATGTTGCTCTCGCGTAGCGATGGGCAGCAGCACATCGAAAAACTACAGTTCAAGACACCAAAGGGACTATTGGGCATGATCGCCAAGGTCCCCCTATGTCAAGAACCACAAGCAGCCCAAGGAACCTGCTCTGCCGCATCGCAGATCGGACATACCGTCGCCGAGGTCGGTCCCGGACCATACCCGTTCGTGCTGCCTGAGCCTGGTGCTCCACCAGCACCGATCTACCTGACAGGCCCCTATGAGGGCGCACCGTTTGGCCTATCCATAGCGGTGCCGATCGTCGCTGGCCCATTCAACCTTGGCACTGAAGTCGTCCGGGCGAAGATCGAAGTGGACCCGCACACCTCGCAGTTGACGATCTCAACGACGGCGTTCCCGAAGACGGTGAAGGGTATCCCGACCGATATTCGCGAGATAGATGCGGTGATCGACAGGCCGGAATTCATGTTCAATCCGACGAGCTGTAACCCGATGAGCTTCTCAGGTACGGCGTATAGCTTTGAAGGGGCGACAGCACCGGTATCGAGCCATTTCCAGATGGGGTCGTGTCGCAGCCTCGCGTTCAAGCCGAACTTCTCGGTGTCGACCAGTGGGAAAACGTCACGAGCGAACGGGGCGAGCCTGACCGCGAAGATCGTCTACCCCACAGGGAACCTCGGAGCAAACCAAGCATCCTCCCAATCGAACATAGCCTCAGTGAAGGTGGATTTGCCCAAGCAGCTCCCGTCAAGGCTGACGACGTTGCAGAAGGCGTGTACGGCGAAGGTGTTCGAAGCTAACCCAGCGAACTGTCCGGCAGCATCGATTGTGGGTCATGCGAAGGCGATCACTCCGGTCCTGCCGGTCCCGATCGAAGGGCCTACATATTTCGTGAGCCATGCTGGGGAAGAATTCCCGAGCCTGATCGCCGTGCTCCAAGGCTACGGCGTGACCGTCGATCTTGTCGGTAGTACGTTCATCAACAACAAAACGAACATCACGAGCAGCACGTTCAAGAACGTGCCTGACGTTCCAATCGCAAGCTTCGAACTGAGCTTGCCGCAAGGCAAATACTCAGCTCTCGCCGCGAACGGAAACCTCTGCAAGAGAAAACTTGTGATGCCAACAGCGTTCACGGGCCAGGACGGTGCGGTCATCCATCAGAACACTCCGATCAGCGCTACTGGTTGTCCGAAGGTCAAGAAGGCGAGCAAGAAGAGCAAGACGAAGAAGAGAGCTAAAGCGAAGAGGAAATAGGGGTGTGGTAGTCATGTCCTCCACTAATGGAGGGGTCGGGGTGCGCGTCATGGTGCGTCCTGGCCAGGATGGTTTGGGTGTGGATGGTCTTGTGGGGATCCAACGCGGGCGGATCCTCACGGCGATGATCGTTGAGGTCGCAGAGCACGGTGTTGGGAATGTGACTGTCGCGCATGTGGTTGCGCGTTCTGGTGTGTCGCGGCGTACGTTCTATGAGTTGTTCGCCGATCGCGAAGAGTGCTTCCTTGCGGCGTTTGATGAGGGTGTCGAGCGGATCGCGAGCATTGTGGTCCCAGCGTATGAGACGTGCTCGAGGTGGGTTGAGCGGATTCGTGCTGGTCTTCTCGCGTTGCTTGATTGTTTGGATGGGGATCCTGCGCTTGCTCGCTTGTTGATCGTTGAGTCGTTGGCGGCCGGTCCGAGGGCACTTGAGCGTCGCACACGTGTGCTTGGGACCCTGATCAGGGTTGTCGATCAGGGTCGCGGAGAAGCAAAGCCCCTTGTGCGGGGAGACGCTGTGATGGCTGAGGGTGCTGTTGGTGCGGTGCTCGCGGTCCTGCATGGACGACTGGTCACCGATAGTGGTGAGCCGTTGCTTGGACTGGCTGGCCCACTCGTGAGCATGATCGTGCTCCCCTACCTGGGTCCGGTCGCGGCGCGCCGTGAGCTTGAGCGTCCCGTCCCTGACGTGAAGACTCGTGTCCTACGCTGGCCCGTGGTGAATCCGTTGCATGAGCTTGGGATGCGCTTGACGTATCGCACGATCCGCGTATTGATGGCTGTCGCTGAGGATCCCGGATCGTCTAACAGGAGTGTTTCTGAGGGTGCTGGGATTTCAGATCAGGGGCAGGTATCGAAGCTGCTCGCACGCTTGAAGCGTGCTGGGCTCGTGCAGAACGCTGGTGTGGTTACAGAGCATGGGATGCCGAATGCGTGGACGTTGACTGAGAAGGGCAGGATGGTGCATGGTGCGATCGCGCACTGATACACGCTCCTCACCCGATGGGAACGGGCGGGTTGATCGGGCGGGACGTCAGGGTTCGCATGTTGTTGAGATGCAACGCCGACGCCTAGTCACAGCGACGACTGAACTTGTGTATGAGCGTGGGGTGCAGGGGTTGACTGCGGCGCTGGTCGCTGACAGGGCGGGAATGTCTCGTCGCACGTTCCACGACATTTTCGAAGACCGCGAAGGATGCCTGCTTGCCGCGTTCGAAGAGGCCGTCGAGCAGGCCACGCGGGCTGTCCTACCGGCCGCGGAGGATCAGGAGAAGTGGGCTGACAGGGTTAGGGCGGGTCTTACGGGATTGTTGTCGTTTCTCGACTATGAGCCTGGTATGGCGCGCTTGTTGGTCGTGGAGGCGCTCGCCGCCGGAGCAAAGACACTGGAAGCCCGCCGGCGCGTGCTCGAGCAGGTCATCGCCATCATCGATCAGGGACGCGTACAGAGCAAGACTGGTAGAGAACCATCACCGCTGACCGCTGAGGGCACTGTTGGTGCCGTGTTCAGTGTGATCCATGCTCGCATGCTCGACGATGAGCATCGACCGCTAATCGAGCTTGCGGCTCCTTTGATGGCGATGATCGCCCAACCCTATCTTGGAGCGGCTGCCGCACAGAAAGAGCTGCAGCGGCCCGTCGTGACACCCGAGCCTGTCGTGCCGCGATTGCCGTCCGATCCTTTCAAAGACCTGCCGATACGCCTCACATACCGCACCGCACTCGTACTCTCCTCGATCGCGGCGCACCCTGGCGCGTCGAGTAAGCAGATCGCTCGAGCAGCGGGCATCACCGATGAGGGGCAAACATCGAAGCTACTCAACCGCCTACAACGCTACGAGCTGATCCACGACACCGGAGTCGGACCTGCGAAGGGCATGCCCCGAGCCTGGCAGCTCACCCAACGCGGCGAAGGGGTGCTGCAGGCCGTCGGGGAGGGCAACTAACGCTCACTGTACGCGCCCATGTCAGGGGTCGCGTGGGTCTATCCGTCGGGCCGCGCGGGTCGCGAGCACAAGCTCGGCGTGTAGGTGCGCCAGGCCCGTCGCGTGCAGCTCCGCGAGCGCGTTGCTCACCGCGAGCACCGACGAAACGGCTTGGCGCGACCTGGGCGCGGCGACCGGCGACGTGGGCGCCCGACGGATCGCTCAGCGAACCTTGTCTCCCAAAAAACAGCCGCTCAATACCCGCGCGGCGAAGTGCCTAGCGGTGCTCGTCCCCTTGCGCGAAGCCGAGACTACCGATCAACCTTTTTTCTCCAGGATGAAGATTGTCTTAGGTAGTTTGGGAACCGACCTGGGCTCTGGTGCTCCGACAGGCTTGGGCTGGGGGGTGATGGGACGATTTGCCATAGCTATGAGGCTAGCGCAGCCGCGGCGGCAAGACCAGCGGTCTCCAGAACAAGGGCGCCAAGCGCGCCCCGGCGGCGAGCAGCGTCGAGCCGCGGCCCCGCACCCTGCGACTTGGCGCTCCTGCTCCGCCAAGGCCTCCAAGCCAAGTCGATATATCCGCTCCTCAAAGCCAACCACAGCGGCAACATGATGCCCCCGGCTTCGGACGCTCGTAATCGACCTGCGTCCGATGAGTGCACCAGCGCGTCCATGGCAACGGCGGGACGATGGCTCTATGTCGGGAGTGGCCTCCCCGCCGCCATGGGGACGACATCATTGCCCTTCCATCCGGGCTGCCCAATACTGTATACGCTAACGACGGCTTGTATTCACGGCGGAGCTTTCGGCTCAGCTGGCGGACGCGCGCGGTATGACCACGGCGAAGCTCGATGCCCCTGTCAACAAGCTTGCGCGGCTGCTCAACTCTCCCTCGATCAAGCGAGTGTTGCTGAACGATTCGTTGCGGGTCAGCTTCGACCGAGCGATCGAGGGTGCGGAGGTGCTCGTCGTGAAGGGCGCGCTTGGTGCGATGGGCGCTGGCAACACGAGCGTATTGATGCAATTGCTGATTGGAATGCTCGACGCGGCGCTCGCCCGCGCTCAGGACGGGGTGGCAGCCGGGCAGCGCACGGCTGTCGCGCTGAAGGTGGACGAGGCTCCGCTCGTGCTCAACCGCGGCTTCGCCGAGACGATGGCGCTGAAGCGCTCCGCCGGCCTCGAGACGGTTGCCTGCTGGCAGACGGATTCCCAGTGGATCGATCGCGACGTACGCGCACAGCTCGACGCACTGTTCGCCCACCGCGTGTATTTCGCCACCGCCTCGGTGCGTGACGCACGTGACGCGGCGAGCCTGACGATGGCGGAGTTCTCCGACACCGTGCGTCCCGGCATCCGCAATCTGTCCGATCTCGGCCGTCCTGACGTGCGCTTGCATCTGCCGCGGCATAGCGCGATCGTCAGCTGGGTGACGCCCGAGGGACGCCAGGCGCCATTCATTGCGCACACGCTTCCGCTGCACGTCGACGAGCAGCGGCTGGCGCTGCACGCCTGCAGGCAGGCCGAGCGTGGAGGACGCTATCGCGAGGACCTCAGCCAGCCTCACTGGGAGCGCGAGACTAAATTGGACGGCGGCGACGCCGCGAAGTCGCCAGCGACCGAGCAAGCCCTACCGCCAAGCGGGTCGCCAGCGACCGAGCAAGCCCCACCGCCAAGCGGGTCGCCAACGATCGAGAAAGCCCCACCGCCAAGCGAAGCACTCCCGCCGACGGCGGCAGAGAGCTATCGCGAGCTGGTGGATCTCAGTGCTGCCCACAGCGTGCGTTGGGCCAAGAGCGCAAGCTCGCCGACCACGCTCGATCCCGAACCGCTCGATATCGAGATACTTGCGCTGATCTCCTCGATGCGGCACCTGCTGAGCAGCCAGATCCACCGTCGCTTCAACAGTGGTCGTGCCGCTACCACCACGCAACGTCGCCTCAAGCGGTTGTCGGACGCCGGCCTGGTGGCGCGCCTTCAGTTTCATCGCAAAGACGGCGGCGGCGTGCCGATGTGCTACTCGATCACACCCACAGGACTCGATCTTTGCGTCAAGCACGGCGGGTCGGCTATTAGGTCCATCGCAGGCGAGGAATCTCATGGGAACGACCCATCCCCTCCCCAATCCACTCCACGCAAGGAAGAGCGGTTGCTGCAACAGGCCCGCCACGACGTTCGAGTAGCCGGTTGGGCACTGGCCGTGGAGGGCGTGCTTGCCAGCGGCCCGTGCGCATTGAGCGGTCCCGAGCATTCGCTCCTGACGCCGCCGACGCGCTCGAAGCCGGGTGAGCGGCGGATGGTGGGTCCCGTCGACCTACGCCTCCCGGGGGGTCGAACGCCCCACGGCTTCCTGCGCACGGTCGCCTCCGCTCAGAGGGTCGAGGTCGAGCATTTCCAGAGCGTGCGCCCCGACGCCACAGTGGCTCCCAACGATGGGTACGAGCTGCTCGTCGAGCTTGACGATCGTCTGCCAGAGGGTGCCGGTGCGGCAAAGCTCGAGCGCTACGACCATTTTCTTGCCGGTTGGTCCACTGGGCTGCGACGCTATGCACGATCCGGAGCCGCGCTGCCGCTGGTGGTCTTCGTGTGTCGCGACCGCGCTCGCGCTCGCGAGTGCGCGCGCCGCGCCGACGGTGTGCTGACGGCCTGTAGGGCCTATGCCGGGGAGTACCCGTCGGACTGGGAGTACCCGGGTCGCGAACGGGTCGTATTCGCGTCCGAGCGCGACGCACACGAGGGACTGCTGCGTGCTTGGGGTGTCGCTCGGCTGCCCCCCGAGGTGCGGGTCGCGGCTGCCTCAGGCGATCCCCGTGGGCGCGATCCGCTCGTAGAGTCGCGTGAGATCTGGAGCGGTAAATCGCCCCGAACGTGATGTTCCGCGAGAGTTCGGTGTGGGTCGAATGGGCCGCTTGCCGTTGCTCGACATCGAGCGTCCGCGAGGAAAAGTTTGACAAAAATGCTTTGTTGCCGACAGTCCAAGCAATCCTGTTCAGTTGAGCATAATGCGGCCATCGGAAACAATTTTGGAGGACTCCAGAGATTTTCTTGACACCCCAATGGGCGTGGCAAAGAATGCGCGCCAGGCCCGCTCCGCGGGTCTGAATGACACGGTTCTGGGACCTCTCTGACCAAGGACGGACGTCCCGAACCGGGCCAACCACCCCCGGAGGGCCGGCTGGCGTGGTCGCGCTGCCGGCGAAAACAACCCGGATAGTTCGGCCTCCCAGTCGGTCCTTCAGACGGATGTCACGGCCCCATTCGTGCGCGCTGGCGAGTGTCCAGCAGGTCTGTATGCGCGGGCGCAATGAGCTCGGCGAGGGCCGCCTTGGGCGGATCGGTAGGTGTGGTATGTGTACCCGCAAGCGCAAGGCTGGAGCCAAACCGACAAGTCGGAGACAAGCTGATGGAACTGTACATATGGATTTGACAACGCCCGAAGCGTTCGCGATGATGCGGCCGTCGTCAGCGCGCAGGCGGCATGGTCAGACCCGGGACGTCTCGCGGACTAGCGTCTCAGAGGCCGGCCAACCCTCACAGAGGGCCGACTGGGCGCGACCGTGACAGCCGGAGAAGGCCACTCCTGGCTCCGGTCGCCGCCCCGGTCGGCCTCCCGGTCCGTCTTTTGATAGGTAAACCGTACCGCCGTCCGCCATCGCGGAATGCGGTTTCGGTTACCAGGTTGTTGACGTTGCCGTGTGTGCCTTGACACCTTTTCAACGCTATGCAATTATCCCCTCTCGTCAAAGATGCGGAATACAGATCGGAGCGCTGTCAATGGTTCGATCAGTCAACGTCAAACCTCGGTGTCTCCGGTGCTCGTCTAACCGAGTGTGAAGGAGTCAATACTTCCCAGGAACCGAATGGGCGGAGAAGGGAAGAGGGTTCGGATGCGCAGTCGCCCCCCGCTGCGACCCCGAACAAGGCTCGGGCTGGCATATGCCTCGTGCCGAGCACTGGGCCCGTGCGGTAGCGGCGGCATGACCTGAACCGCGGTTGTCGCACGGGACCACCTATGGAGAACGATCAGCCATGGGGCTACGCCCACGCGTCTACTGCTTGTACGCCTCGGCGTTCCACTCGACGCCGCTAAGCAGCACAGCTGGTCGGATGTCCAGCTTGAGCGCGAGCTTCAACACCGTGCGCAGGTTCGGTTCGCGCCGTCCGTTCTCATACACGCTGATCGCGGCTCGATCGACTTTGGCGTCAAGCGCGAGTCGCTCCTGGGAGATGCCGGCGCGCGCGCGAGCCCATTTTAGGTTGACGCCGAATACCGCCGCCGGAGAACGGTCGGTGCGCTTGGCACGGCGCGGTCTGCCTACTGGTGAGTCGCCCGCTCCTATGCTCCGCAGTAGATCGGTTGGTCTGACTTGCAGTGCCGCACACATCCGCAAGAGGGTTGGCATGTCCGGAGAGCGCTCGCCGCACTCCATGCGACTGATCGCGGCCCGATCGATCGGGACGGGTGGTGCCACCTGGGTTTCGGTGGCCACGGACAGCTCGGCCTGCGTGTATCCCGCAAGTCCGCGCGCGCGCCGCAGGTTGGCGCCAAACGCCCTGATCTGCTCGGAAATCTCCCCACTGTCGGCTCCAGGCATGAATACATAATTCACGGCTGATTACAAAAGAGCCACTGAATAAACGCCACAACCACTTCCGGTCGGCCACTTCGTGCTGTCGGTCGCGTTGCATCGGTCCAACCATCCGACATGGACCTCATCGCAGCAAGACTGACCGTGGTTGGCGGAGGTGATCATATCGGCAGGAGGACTGGGGCGAGCGCTTGTGGACTGTCAGCGCACGCTCACGCCAACGAATGGTCGCAGCGCAACGTACTCGGCAACCTCGGTCAGGACGGGGAGCTCTCGTGTCCGCTCGCTCACTACATACACGAAGCACAGCTCGACAAGGGCGCCGGCAGTGGCCTCCACCGCGATCGCCGTCGGGGGCTGATCGTTGGCGCTGAGTTCAAGTCCTGGCTCGAGCATCGCCGAGTAGGCACCTATCGCCTGATGGGCGGTGCTCGCCGCCTTGGGACTCGCCGTCAGCGCGTCGATCAGTGCAAGATGTGCGTAGGCCGGCTCGGAGGCGAGGAACTCGAGCAGCGCGGCGATTCCCGCCCGCACGGCGGCCGGCCAGTCCTCCTGGGTTTCGTAGGCGCGCTCGACGATCCCAAGCGCCTTACGATGGCCGAGCTCGTAAGCCACGAGAAACGCGTCCTCCTTGCCGGAAAAGTGCTCGTAAAACGCTTGTACCGACACTGCCGCCTCCTGCACTATCTCGGGGATCGTGCTGGCGCCGTAGCCCTTTGCGGCCGATAGGTTCGCCAGTGCGTCGAGAATTCGCTCGCGCTGGTTGTGCACCACGAAGCTGCGCGAGACGTTGCCTTCGCCACGTGGCAACCCCCTGCGCTCGATCGCGCGCGAGCTGAGCGAGAGCGTGCCCGGTGCCCGTCCACCGACTGGCACCGGAGCGCCACTGTCGCCGCTCACCGGCTGTGCCGGCATCGGGTTCGCGCCAAACTTGTAGCGGACCGCCCATGCGGCCACCTGCGGCGCGAGCGCCAGGAACTCGGCGCGTCGCGGTCGGCGTACGCGAGCGCCGCGTCGCGCCCTCGCGTACATGATCCGCAGGATCGCCCCGACGATGATTCTCGACAGCATCTCGCCATCGGCGGAGCTCTCGCCAAGTGCTTCGCCGAGCGGACGCGCAAGCGCGTGCAACGTGCGCTCCCGCCGCTCGATGCCGGTCGGTCCCGCGGCCGTCAGCTCGACCGCGAGTATCCTCAGCGCTGCGGGGTTCTCTAGGGCCAGGTCGAACAGCTCGCCTACGAGCGCCTCGATCGCGCTGGAAGGATCGCCTGCACCTACTGTCCCGCCGCCGCTCGCTTCGTCGTCGTCCTCTGGCGTGCCGGTCACCCGGTGGACGCGCTCCACCCATTCGTCTGCGATCTCGTCGCTGACGGCAAAGAAGCACGCTTGCTTGTCCTCAAAGTGCTCGTAGAAGGTCTTGCGCGACGCCACCGCCTTGGCGATCACATCGGCTACGACGGTCGCCGCGTAGCCCTGATCGCCCACGCTCGCGAGCATCGCCTGGACCATTCTGGCGCGAGGGTCAACCATGGTTTTCTTGCGCTTGCGTGCCTTTCGAGGTTCCCGTCGGCCGATCGGCGGCGGGTCGGCTGTAGGTTCGTCGGTCTTGTCCACTAACCGACATTGTGACTACCAACGCCGATTGGTGCCAACTGCTCACTTTCGCGTCTAGCTCTTGTCAGGCGATTTTGAGCACAGTTTGGCGTGGGAACACCTATAGATCTACCCTGTCTCATTGGCCGTAACCCCCCTTGTGTCCGCAGTTGCCCGCCCTATGCGCGCACCGGCCCGCAGTCGCCCGAGCATCGCGAATAAGGGCAACGGCGGCCGGCCGACGGATTTTCGCCGCAATCGCCTGAGTTGTGCAGCGCAGTCGGGTACGTGTGCCTTCCTCGGCGCAAGCATGGCCTGCCGCGGGGCGGCGTCTTTCCATGGATCGGCTAGGCTGGCGACCCCTTTCTTTCGCGTACCCACTGGTCGTATGCCCGGAACGGGCACCCATAGCTCACTCCGGCGAGAGTCAGAGACAACCAATCTAAGTCGCTGAGGTCTGCTCTGGCTGCCTACACACACATCGGCGTTTGCGCTGTCGCCGAACCGGCGGTGCACTAGATCCGCCACCCACCTCATGCTGTCCATCGACCATCGCTCGCCGATCTGGTCGATTCCCATCTGAGCGGATCTCGGCCAGCTTCCTCTTCCGCGTGTGGCCCGATCGATGCCTTCCGAGACCCCCATAGGGGGGCTCGGAGTTTTCCACTGATCCGCTTGCCGCTGCCCAGCGTCGCTTGACGGTCGCTCTGCGCGCGCCTACAAGGCACGGCACACCGGCCAACCCGACAGCCGAGATATGCCGGGGCTTCGACCGCAAGGAGCGCACCATGACAACAGCACTGTCCTATCCACCAGTCACCGCGCGTCGTTCGTCGTCACGTCGGGATGCCCAAGCGCGACGGCTTGCGCGATCTTCGATGCCGGCCAGCTGCGGCGAGGGAATCGTAATCGGACGTCCGCTCGCCGGCTACCTCGATGCCGAGGGTTGTGCGCGTGAGCTGCTTGCGGTTCCCGGTCACGCCGGCAGCACGCTTGTGCTCGACCGGGACGCCGCCACGCTCTGCGATCGTCGCCTAGTCGCCCACCTGGCCGCGGACGAGCCGCCCGAGAACGCCGAGATCGTCTGCCGCCATTACCTCGCGGACACGAACGGGCATTGGTGCCGACGCGTGCGACCCGAGGATCTAGAAAACGTCCCGTTCGTCCACTCCGTCACTCAGGCCGACGTCGAGGTTCCCGTCTTCGACGGCAAGGGCAACGCTTATCGTCTCGCGGCGCTCGCCGGTGAGGGATCCACACCCCAGCTGCGCTGGTGTCTGCGTCGCGCCGACGCAGACGACGACCACTGGGAGCAGACCGCTCTACGCGATGTGGTTGCCGCGCTTGAGAGCTACGAACCGATGCGTGCCCTCACCGAGCGCGCCGTCGCCTCCCATCGGCACGACCGTGGCGTACTCGTAACACGCGTTTGCTGCGAGCTCGAGCGTCTCTACGAGAGTCCCGTCGTCCTCAACCGCGCGCTTCGTGAAGCCGTGTTCGACGCGATCGATCGCCACGGCATGAGCATGAGCGAGATCGCGTTGCGCTGCGGGATCGTCAAGCACGACCGGCGTGGCAAGGTCAGCGGCGAGACGAGCTGGCTCGCGCGACGCGTCGGAATCATGCCCGAAGGCGGAGAGACCGAGATCACGCCGTGGGTCCACAGCGACGTGCTTGCGACGATCGCACGCAAGGGACTCGGCATCAGCCCGCGCGAGGTCGAACTGCAGTGAACCGTGCCACCGTCCGAGCTGCTCGGCCCGCCGGTGCCGACCCGTGCCAGGCACGAATTCTCGTTGTCGAGTCAAACGCGCATGTCGGAGGCAAGCTCGTTGAGCGCCTTTGTGCCGACCGCTATCGAGCGATACTGGCCCGCACTCCCGGGCACGCTCGCACACTCGCGCGTGCCGAGCCGCTCCGGGCGATCGTGCTTTGCGCGCTCGACCCACAGCGCGTCGCGCTCGACATGCTTGAGGAGATTCGCAGCTCGGGCCGCGACTCGCACCACGCATCGGCTTGGGATGAGTGCCTGCCGGCGATCGTGATCAGTTCGCGCGCCGAGCAACTGGACATGCTGCGCGCGTTTGAGATGGGCGCGGACGACTTCATCGGCGGCAAGCACTCCTATCTGGAGGTGCGCGCTCGCCTGGGGGCGGTACTGCGCCGCTCCGAGGGGCTCCCGGCCACGCGATTGTTGCGGGCTGGCCCACTTGAGATCGACACGCGCGCACACGTTGTGCTTGTCGGCGGCGTAGCGGTTGAGTTGTGTCGCCTGGAGTATGAGCTGCTCGTCTATCTCGCTCGCAACCCCAGTGGCGTCTGCTCCAAGCGTGAGCTACTAAACGCGATCTGGCGTGAGCGTGCCGGCGCCGCCGCGCGGACGGTCGATAGTCATGCCAGTCGCCTGCGGCGCAAGCTCGATGCGGCAGGCGCACCTGGGCTCGTCGTAAACGTTTGGGGCGTCGGCTACCGCCTCACCTGAGCGATCCGCGAGCGCCATCTCGGCGGAATCGCAACCACTCACCAAGACGTGCAGTAGCTCGATCTTGACGGGTCCCAGCGACCCGCCATGCCACACCCCAGCGGCGAGACCCAGCGGTCTCGCCGCTGCTCGTTAACCACCACGACCGGCGCGAGCCGGTCTACAGAAAGGAGCGGCGCATGCCGTCGTCCACCTACACCACCGAACCAGCGGTAAACCCGCTAGCGCCACTGGCCGAACTGGCCGGGTGGCTGATCTCGACAACCCTGCACGTAGCGCTCGGCCTGCTCGCCGGCATGATCGCGGCTCGTGCGATGCGCGGACACCATCTGCGTTGGACGTGGGCTGCGCCGGCGCTTGTGCCGGTTGTGCTCGACCCCACCATGTTCTTCGGGTGGGCCACAACGCTTGCCGTCGGCGGCGTGTGTGCCGCCGTGCGTGGAAGGCGCTGGCACCGCGAAGACCTGATGGCCGGCGGCGACCTCGCCGAGATCGCATCGCGGCGGCGCGGCCCGTTCGATGCGCTGCGCGCTCTCACACGGGAGCTTCGGGCGCGCCTCGCCGCAGTGTCGCCGCCGACGGCACTGTGCGGCGGGCGGATGCCGATCGGACGCACAGAGTCGGGCGAGACGATGTCGATCCCCTTCGGCGCGGGCGATGGCGGTAGACACACGCTGATCGTCGGGGCCACAGGCTCGGGCAAGACCGTTACCGAGACATGGATTGTTGCCAGGGCGATAGAAGCCGGCATGGGTGCGGTCGTGATCGATCCGAAGGGGGATGCTCGACTGCGCGAACATCTAGACGAGGCCGCTCGGGAAGTTGGTCGGCGGTTTCTTCAGTGGACTCCGTGGGGCCCGTCGGTCTACAACCCGTTCGGTCATGGTGAGGCCAGTGAGATCGCCGACAAGGCGCTTGCGGGAGAGCGTTTCACCGAGCCCCACTACCAGCGCCAGGCGCAGCGTTATCTTGGCTATGCGGTGCGTACCCTGCGTGGCGCGGGCGTCGAGGTGAGCCTGCCGGCGCTGGTGGAGCAACTTGACCCCGAGAACCTGGCGGCGCTCTGTCTGAGTCTGCCCGAACCTCAGCAGGAGGTAACCGACGCCTATCTGAACTCGCTCACGCCGCGCCAGCGGACAGACCTGAGCGGGGTGCGCGATCGTCTGGCGATTGTGGTCGAGTCAGATGTTTCGCCATGGCTCGATCCGGCCACGGCGGGCGCGGACACGTTCGAGCTGCTCGGCGCTATCGAAGAACGGGCCGTCGTCTACTTCGATCTCAAAGCCGATGCCTGGCCGCTGTTGGCGCACATGCTGGGCGTGGCGATCGTGCAGGACCTACAGACGACGATGGCAGCGCTGCAGCACGCTCCGATCGCCACTGTCGTGGCGATCGACGAGTTCGCCGCGATCGCCGCCGGCCGCGTGGGGCATCTGTTCGGCCGGGCTCGCTCGGCCGGCATCAACCTGTTGTTGGGCACCCAGGAGTTGTCGGACCTGCGTCCAGACGGCCACAAGCAGCTGCAGGAGCAGGTGTTGGGCAACCTGGCCTCGCTGATCGTGCACCGCCAGGTTGTGCCTGAGTCGAGCGAGCTGATCTCCCGACTCGCCGGCAGCCGCGGAGTGTGGCGAACCTCGCAAAGCGACAAGGGTCGCTGGACGCGCACGCGCACAAGCGCTTCGCTGCTGGCGGCGCAGGACATCCGTGCCCTACCCACGGGCTGGGCCGCGGCGATCGATCTGGACGGGGGCGCGACGGTGCGCGTCGGCCAGGTCTTCTCCGCTGTAGCCAAGGCCACGACAAGCAAGCCCACGACAAGGAGGTCAGCATGAGTAAGTCCACACACACACCCACCCCCGAGCAAATCGAGTTGGTCCGCTGGGCAGCCTCGCTCGGGGCCGTCACAGCCGAGGCATTGGCTCACCGACGTGGCGTGAGCGTAGCCTCGGCTCGCGCTCGCCTGGGCGCCGCTCGACGCGCCGGTCTGCTCTCACGCGAGCGTCCGCTGACCGAGCATCCGGCGCTGTTCGGCGCCACGCGCGCGGGTCTGCGAGCGTGCGGGGCGCGTGGTATCGATATATGTCGCATCACGTCGAGCAACGCGCATCATCTGACAGTGTGCGCGGCTGTCGCCGCGGCGCTCGAGCGCTGCTACCCCGATCATCGCGTCAGCGGCGAGCATGAGCTGCGTCGAGACGAGCGTGACCACGACGGTCCGCTCGCCAGCGCTCAGCTCGGCTGGTTGCACGCGCGGGGTACCGGCAGGCACCGGCCCGATCTCGTGCTGTGGCCGAGTGTCGCCGCGCGGGAACGCCCGGTGGCCGTCGAGGTCGAGTTGACGATCAAGGCGCCTCGGCGCCTCCGCGATATCTGTCGCGCCTGGGCTCGCAGCCAGACGGTTGCGGGCGTGCTGTATTTCGCACCGCCGGATGTCGAGCGGGCGCTCTCGCGGGCGATCGAGCGTGCGCGCGCGTCGGAGCGCGTCATCGTGCTACCGCTGGATTGTCTTCTCGGTGTGGATGGCGGCGCAGCGGACATCGGCTGAATTCGTGCACAACGAATTTAGCCCGTCAGTCCGGGCTAAACAGGGTGTTTGGGCGTCTCGCGCCGAGAACCGTCCCAAGCGCCGCGTAGCTTCAACGAGGGGGGCGAGCCAACAGCAAAGGAGAAACCCATGTCTTACTCAAGCATCAACCGAGTAGTGCTCGTCGGCCGTCTCACAAGCGATCCAGAGTTGCGCGCGCTGCCGTCGGGCACGAGCGTGTGCGCGCTGCGTATCGCCTGCAACACGACGCGCAAGACCAGCGAAGGCGACTACACGGAGAAGCCCAACTTCTTCAATGTCAGCGTCTTTGGTCCCGCCGGCGAGTCTGTCCACCGCTATATGAGCCGCGGTCGCCGGGTTGCCATCGACGGGCGCCTGGACTGGCGCGAGTGGGAAACGGCGGAGGGCTCAAAGCGACAAGCCGTCGAGGTCGTCGCCGAAAGCGTCCAGTTCCTTGATGGTCGCGGCGATCAGAACTCGCCCAACGGCTCCTCCGGCGAGGAGGACTCGGCCGATGGCGCCCAGGTGGAGGAGCGCGATCTCGTCGGAGTGGGGTCGGGCATCGAGGACGACCTCGTCTTCTAGCGCCCGGCTGCAGCGGATATTGGCGGGTGGGATGTCCATAGCGGCATCCCACTCCGCCCCGATCGGCGCCCCAGGCGCCTTTTTCTATTTAAAGGCGCGTAAACTGCCGGCCGCGGCGCCATCAGCAGGCGCTCGCCCACCTTCGAGCCGACAAGGAGCCCTTCCTGGTGCCAGTTAACACCAAAGCGATCGGAAAGACCTATGCACCTACCACGTACGCGGTGGGTCGAGAGAAGATCAAGGAGTATGCGCGCGCGGTCGGCGAGACCAACTCGCTCTACCTCGATGAGCAGGCAGCGCGCGAGGCGGGCTATGCCGACGTCGTCGCACCGCCTATGTTCGCTGTCGTTTACAGCTCCCCGTCCGTTGCTCCCTCGCTGTTCGATCCCGAGGTCGAAATGAACTTCGCGATGATGGTGCACGGTGGGCAGGAGTTCGAGTGGGGGCCGCTCGTCGTGGCCGGCGACGAGATCACGACGACCGCGTCGGTGAAGGACATCTCTGAACGTGATGGTCGCGGCTACTACGTGTTCGAGTCCGTGTCCGTCAACCAGCGCGGCGAGCAGGTGTGCCGCGGAACCTGGACCAACATCGTCCGAGGAGTTTGAGCCATGGCTGATCTTTCCTTCTCCCAGGGAGCGCAGATCCCCGAGGTGCGCGTAACCCCCGACAAGTACCTCACCGCTCGCTATGCCGGCGCGTCGGGCGACTTCAACCCGATCCACATCGATGAGGAGTTTGCCAAAGCCGTCGGCTTGCCCGGACGCATCCTGCACGGGTTGTGGTCGATGGCGCAGGTTGCCCGCGCCCAGACCGAGGCGGCCGGCGGTCCCGCGGCGCTCAAGCATCTGTCGGTGCAGTTCCGTGGCATGGGCGTGCCCGAGCAGGAGGTCGTTGTGAGCGGCACCGTGCGCGAGGTCAGCGATGGGCGAGTGCTGATCGACACGGTGGCCGAGCAGGCCGGCAACCAGATCATCCGCAACGCCGAGGCTGAACTGCAGGTCTGAGGTCGTCGTCGCGTTCCGCGCCAGCGTGGCGCCTACAATCGAATCCATGCTCACACCACGTCAGGAGCTGATCCTGTGCAAGGTGGTGGAGGATTACCTGCACAGCGGCCAACCGGTGGCATCGAAGATGATCGCCGCCGACCCAAGCCTCGATTGCGGGCCCTCCACCGTCCGCAACGAGCTTGCCCTGCTCGAGGAGCACGACCTGCTCGCCCATCCCCATACCTCGGCCGGGCGTGTGCCCACCGACGCCGGGCATCGCTACGTGGTGGACATGATGCTTGGCGCCGGTAAGAGCATCTCGCCGGTTCGCCCGCTTGCGCTGTCGCTGACCCGCCGGGAGATCGAGGAGGCGATGCGCGTGACGAGCGAGGCGATCTCCCGCGTCACGAGTCTGCTGGCGGTCGTCTCGGCCCCATCGCTGAATACCGCCACGATCCGCCATGTGGAGGTGCTGGCGTTGCAGCCTGAGGTCGTGATGGTCGTCGTCATCACCTCGACCGGCGGCGTGTCCAAGCTTCTTACGACTTTCGACCGGCCTGTCGATCCGGGACTCATCGCGTGGGCAGGCGAATATCTCAACGAGCGGCTCGTCGGGTACGGGCTCGGCGCCCGGATGCTCTCCAAGCGCCTTGAGGACCAGAGCCTCGGCGCCAGCGAGCAGTCGTTTGTCGGTCGCTTGGCGTCCGCGTTTGGTGGCGTGGCCGCTGAGACGGAGGACACGCTCTATGTCGATGGCACGGCCCACCTGCTATCGGATCGCCGCTTGCAAGACCCGATTCAGATCAACGAGCTGATGAGCTTGCTGGAGCGTCGGGTGGCGCTGCTGGGCGTGCTGCGCTCGGCGCTCGGCGAGCCCGACGTGTATGTGCGGATTGGTCGCGAGAACGAGATTCCCGCGATGCGCTCGCTGGCGTTCGTCGCGGCCGGGTATGGCCTCGCGCGCCGTAAGCTCGGAACGGTGTCGGTGATCGGGCCCGTGCGTATGGACTATGCGGGCGCAATCGCCACGGTCAGGCAGGCAGCACACGAGCTGTCGCGCTTCGTCGAAGACGCCTACGCTGAGCGCTAGCCCGGATGAGCGCGACAACTCCCCGCGATCCCTACGAGGTGCTCGGCCTGCCGCGCGACGCCGCCGAGCAGGACATCAAGAAGGCTTTTCGCCGGCTCGCCCGCGAGCTCCATCCCGACGTCAACGCCCACGACCCCAACGCGGAGGACAAGTTCAAGGAGGCCGCGGAGGCGTACGAGATCCTCTCCGATCCCGAGCGACGCGCGACGTACGACCGCTACGGTCACGAGGGCCTGCGCTCTGGCGGGTTTGCTCCGAACTTCGACTCGTTCGGTTCGATTGGCGACCTGTTCAACGCGTTCTTCGGCTCGGGCAGTCCGTTCGGTGGCGGCTCCGGGCAGGCGCTTGGCGGCGACATCGCGGTGGCGGTCGAGATGTCGCTGCTGGAGGCTTCGCAGGGAAGCGCGACCGAGATTC
This sequence comes from Solirubrobacteraceae bacterium, assembly GCA_035603375.1. Lineage (GTDB taxonomy): Bacteria > Actinomycetota > Thermoleophilia > Solirubrobacterales > Solirubrobacteraceae > Palsa-744. Next base: position 6,856 of record DATNKN010000057.1, on the reverse strand, counting down.
GCTACGAGGCGGTCGATCGCTGCGAGCACTGCAACGGCAACGGCGCCGAGCCGGGTACCCCGATCGAGCGCTGCTCGCACTGCAACGGCGCCGGCCAGCTGCAGAGCGTGGTGCGCACTCCCTTCGGGCAGATGGCTCGCACGAGCACCTGCGAGGTGTGTCATGGCGATGGGCGGGTCCCCAGCTCTCCGTGCCGTGAGTGCCGGGGACGGGGACGCAAGGCGGTCAAGCGCGAGGAGCAGGTGAGCGTCCCTGCCGGTATCGCCGACGGTCAGCGCATTCGCGTCAGCGGGCGTGGTCACGCGGGCGAACATGGTGCTCCACCGGGGGATCTGTATGTGCTTGTGCGGGTGCGTCCCGACGAGCGCTTCGTGCGCGAAGGCGACGATTTGATCACCGCGCTGGACGTCGCCGCGCCACTCGCCTCGCTTGGTGCGACGCTCCAGGCGCCCACCTTGGAGGGCAGCGCCTCGGTGCAGGTTCCGGCGGGCACGCAACCCGGCACCGTGCTGAGCGTGCGCGGAGAGGGCATGCCAGCGTTGCGCGGCGGGCGCCGCGGCAACCTGCGCGTGGTTGTAAACATCGTGATCCCCCGGCACCTCGACGACGCGCAACGCGACCTGCTCGCCCAGCTCAACGACAGTCTCACCGACCACAATCTGGCCGGCGAGGAGTCGGTGCTCGCGAAGCTGCGCAGGGTGTTGCGCCACCAAGCCGCGTGATTCGTCTCGCGCTGCGCGTGCGCCAAGCCGACGCGGAGATCGTGCTGGCCGAGCTGCTGGAGCTTGCGCCTGGCGGGGTCGAGGAGATCGAGCTGCCGGGCACCGGTGATGCGCAGGCCATGGTCGAATACGCGGTGTATGGGGCTCCCGGCGAGCTGCCAGACCTGCCGGACGTGAACGCGGCCGCCGGGGGTGTGCCGATCGAGGTGTCTACCCGCGAGGTACCCGACGATTGGTCTGAGCGCTGGAAGCAGTTTCACCGACCGGTGTTGATCGAGCCGCCGCGCGGCGGCGCCGACGCGACGGTCATCCCTTCGCTGCACGTCCGTCCGCCGTGGGAGGCTCCGAGCAGGCATCCGGGTGCGCTTGAGATCGCGATCGACCCGGCACAGGCGTTTGGCACCGGCGCGCACGCGACCACCCACCTGTGCCTGGAGCTGCTCTTGGAGTTCGCCGCGGACGACGAAGCCCGCGGACACGTGCTCGATGTCGGTTGTGGCTCGGGCGTGCTCGCGATTGCCGCGGCCAAGCTCGGCTATCGCCCGGTGCTCGCGCTCGACAACGACCGCGAGAGCGTGCGCGCGACGCTCGCCAACGCGGCTGTGAACGGCGTGGAGTTGGGGGCCCGTCGCTTCGACCTGCGCGCCGAGGCGCTGCCGTGGGCTGCTGGGGGTGCGGATTTGGGGGTTGCTCCCTCGGTGCTCGACGACTGCGCCACCAGCGAGCCCACCTCAAGCTCGGCTGGGCGAACGGTGGTGTTCGCCAACCTTCTGCGACCCCTGCTGCTTGAGCTGGCCGAGACGATGCCCGCCTCCCAGCTGCCGCGGCGGCTCGATTTGATCGCGAGCGGCCTGTTGCGCGAGCAGGCCGACGAGGTGGCCGGCGCTTTCGCTACGCGCCTGGGCCTCAGCGAGCGAGCGCGTCGGGAGCGCGGGGAGTGGTCGGCCCTGTGGCTGACACAGCCTGCGGCTGCTCGGTAGCGGCGCGCGCGACTGCCCTGAAGAGAAGGTCGATCGCGGGCCGCGCACCTCCCTCGGTCTCGATCAATGCTCGGGCTGCGGTCAGCGCCGAGCCGATCGTGTCGAGCGCCTCGCCGCTGGTGCCGGGTTCGGGGTCGCGACATGCCGCGATCGCCAGGTCGAGCATTCCCTTGGCCTGGTCTGATGCACCGGCGAACAGCGCCGGTCCGGCAAGACTGGCATAACCGTAAACACGGGCGAGGCGACCGGACATGGCAAGCTCGTCCGAGCCACGCGGTGGGCTGGTTGGGGGAAGGCCCTTGCCATCGACCAGGCTTGCCATCGTCTCGCCCAGGACGAGGCGCGTGGCCCGCTCGTCGAGGCCGGCGTGCGCAGCCACGCGCAACGTGAGATACAGGCCGCTGGCGGTCAGGCCGTAGGGCGGGTCGGTGGCGAACACGACGCGCTCGGCGGGCACGCGCGCAAGCAGTTGGATGACGTCTACCGGGAAGAAGCAGGAGGTGTCGTACAAAATTCCGGGATGGTCGGCCAGGCGCGAGGTGAGGATGCCCTGGTCGCAGATAGCGCCGTGCGCAAGGATCAACACGACGCCCGGGTGGCGCAGCGCAAGGTCGGCGAGGCCGTCGGCGATCGGAGGCATACCGCGTCCCGCATGGATCAGGATCGGCACGCTTGCTTCTTCGGCGAGCGAGAAGATGCCCTCCATCTCCGCGCCGTCGAACGCAAATGCCTGCGCTCGCGGATGAAGCTTTATGCCGCGCGCCCCGTGCTCGATGCAGCGCGCGCCCTCGACTGTCGGCGCTTCGGCCGGGTCGAGCCGGCAGAAGGGGATCAGCCGACCCTCGCTTTCTCCTGCCCATGCGAGCACCCGGTCGTTGGGCACGCTGTAGGAGGGCTTGCGCTCAGGGTCGTGCAGCGGGAATACGCATGCCCTCCGCGCGTCCGCCGCGTCAAGCTGGGAGAGCAATGTCGGCAGGTCCAGCGAGCGACCGTCCTCGTCGAGCCCCAGGTGTGTGTGCGCGTCGAACGTTTCGCCGCCTGCAGGCCGCAGCCGCTCGGCTTCCGCCACGAAGGGAGCAATGGCATTGGCGTACAGGGTCGCGTTCACAGTGACCCATTCTGCCGATCCCGGCAGCTGACGGGGTTGCGCCTGTCCCGGCTAATGGCGGCGCGCGGTTCTCGCAAGCCGCCGCCGAGGAGCGGTTGTCGCGTGCGTCGTGGCCAGTCGGCGTATCCTGAGCCGAGGATGACGATTGCCGAGCAGGTCCAGACGGATGTGACGAGCGCGATGCGCGCGGGCGAGAAGCAGCGTCTGGGCGCGCTGCGCATGATTCTCTCCGAGCTGCGCAAGGATGCCAAGGAGGGCGCGGGGGACGAGCTTGCCGTGCTGCGTCGCGAGCGCAAGCGTCGCCTGGAGGCGGCGAAGGCGTTTCGTGAGGGTGGGCGCGAGGATCTCGCCGACGGCGAGGAGTCCGAGGCGCGGCTGATAGAGGGGTATCTGCCGGCCGAGCTTTCCAACGCGGAGCTGGAGGAGATCGTGCAGCGCGCCGTGGCGGACAGTGGGGCGCAGTCGCCGAAGGACATGGGTCAGGCGATGAAGAGCGCAATGGCGGCCGTCGATGGGCGCGCCGACGGCAAGCGGGTGTCGGGCTTGGTCAGGGCGGCGCTCGGGGGATGAGGACGCAGATCGAGCTGGGAAACGAGGTCGCCGCCGAGCTGGCGGGCACCCAGGACGCGGTGTTGCGGACGCTTGAGACTCACCTGCGCTGCAGGGTGTTTTTGCGTGGCAACCTGCTGACGCTAGAGGGCTCCGAGGAGAATGCGCGCACGGGCGAGCGGATCGTGCACGAGCTGTCGGAGCTGATCGGCCGCGGTCATGAGATCGGCCCTGGCACGATTGCCGCCGTGACGGGCGCGCTGGATGCGCACGAATCGCCGGCCAGCGTGCTTGAGGATGTCGTGTGGCGACATCGTGGGTTGCACGTCGCGCCGAAGACGGTCAACCAGAAGCGTTACGTCGACTCGATTCGCTCGTGCACCGTCACGTTTGGTGTCGGCCCGGCGGGTACGGGCAAGACGTTTCTGGCGGTCGCGATGGCTGCCGCGGCACTGTCGCGCCATGAAGTGAACCGCATCATCCTGACCCGTCCGGCTGTCGAGGCGGGCGAGCGACTTGGCTTCTTGCCGGGCGATTTGATGGCGAAGGTGGATCCGTACTTGCGCCCGCTGTTCGATGCGCTGCACGACATGCTCGACCCGGAGAAGGTTTCTCAGTACCTGGAGCGGGGGGTGATCGAGATCGCGCCGCTCGCGTTCATGCGCGGGCGCACGCTCAACGACTCGTTCGTGATCCTCGACGAGGCGCAGAACACGACGCCCGAGCAGATGAAGATGTTTCTCACCAGACTTGGGTTTGGTTCGAAGATGGTTGTGACGGGCGACGTCACCCAGGTCGATTTGCCGCGTGAGCAGCGCTCGGGGCTGATCGCGGTGGGCGAGGTGCTGGACTCGATCGAGGGCATTCGCTTCGTGCGCTTTGGCGGGGAGGACGTGGTGCGGCACAAGCTGGTACAACGAATCGTCGAGGCTTACGATGAGCACAGCCGGCGCGAGGCGCCTGAGCGGCCGGAGGTCGTTCAGCGCCTGGCCGAGCGGCGAGCCTGAGTCGCGCCGTCGATGATCGAGGTCGAGGTTTTCGGCGCACTGGCCCCCTCGGAGTGGCTCGCGCACGGGGAGGTCGAGCGCTTGTGCGCGCTCGCGCTCGCCTCCGCCGGCGTGCGCGACGGTCATCTCGCGGTCGAGTTTGTGGACGCCGAGCGGATCGGCGAGTTGAACGCTACGTATCGGCGCAAAGAGGGCCCGACCGACGTGCTTTCCTTTCCGATCGACGGCGCCGAGCCGGGCGATATGACGCCGAACGACGCCGAGAGAACCACGGACGTGGATTGCGACCCGAGCGGGGACCGAGTGCCGCGTGAGCTTGGCGACATCGTGATCTGCCCTGAGCACACGATCGATTTGCGCGAGGCGGTCGTACACGGTGCCCTGCATCTGGTGGGAATGGACCACGAGACCGACGAGGGGCAGATGCTTGCCGTGCAAGCGGAGATCCTGCGCTGGGGGGGTTCGTGACGCGCAGCGGCTTCGTCGCGCTTGCCGGGCGACCCAACGTCGGCAAGTCCACGCTCGTCAACGCGATCGTCGGCGGGAAGATCGCAATTGTCTCCGACCGCCCGCAGACGACGCGCAGGGCGATCCGCGGGGTGCGCAGCGACGGCGAGCGCCAGCTCGTGCTGGTCGATCTACCTGGGGTGCAACGGCCCCGGGACGCGCTCACCGAGCGGATGGCGGGACGCGTGCGCGAGGAGCTGGAGGGTTGCGACGCCGCGTTGCTGGTACTCAACGGCGAGCAGGGCGTGGGGCCGGGCGACCGCTATATCGCCCAGGCGCTCGCGGCGGCGAGCGCACCTGCGGCGATTGCGGTCAACAAGGTGGATCGTCTCGATCGTGCCGCCACGGTGGCGGTGCTGGCGGCGGCGGGTGAACTGGATGTGGGCGAGGAGATATTCCCGATCTCGGCGCGCACCGGCAAGGGTGTGGAGGCGCTTGTGGAATATCTGGCCGAGCTGATGCCGCTCGGGCCGTTCATGTTCCCGGCGGAGGCCGTCTCCGACCAGCCGCTATCGCTGCTGCTCGCCGAGCTGATCCGCGAGGCCGTCATCCGGCGCACTTTTCAGGAGCTGCCGCACGCCGTGGAGACGATCGTGGAAGAGGTCGAACGCCCACGCGAGGGCCTCGTGCGGGTGCGCGCGCTGATCTGGGTCGAGAGCGAGTCTCAGAAGGGGATCGTCGTCGGCGCGGGCGGGCGGATGGTCAAGGCGATCGGTATCGCCGCGCGCAAGGAGATCGAGCGCGAGCTTGACTCTCAGGTTCATCTCGACCTGTCGGTGCGCGTGCGCCGCGATTGGCGTGGAGACGAGGGGCTGCTCGATCGGCTGGGGATTACCTGAGCGAGGGTCCTTGGTGGCGGCTCAGCGCGAGCATGTGACGAGGCTGCTCGAAGGCGCTATCGCTCGAGCTTGCGCTCCAAGACTCCGGAGATGTCCCTGATCGCCGTCAAGTCCAGCTCGCTCACGAATGCGAACGGGACCGTGAGCACGGCGGGTGGCGCACCACCGGCAAAGCGCTGACGTCGCAAACGCGCGATCTGGCTTTGCTGAACACGCGCACGTTCGTATGAGGTGCGGGCCACTTGCACAGCGCTGCTGAGGATTTTCACATCGCCATCGAGCGTCGCCGTCCGCTCCACTTCCAGCGCTTCGATCCGCCCCAGCTCCTCGCGCGTGAACCGTCGCGGCAACGCGCCGTTGACGACGACCGCATCGAGGTCGCGGTCAAGCTCGCGGCGCAGGCCTTCCTCAAGCTCGAGCGTCTCGGTGACCGCCATCTCGCTCGCGTGAGTGACCGCGACGTAGCCCGACCGTCGCGGGTCTTCGAGCAGCTGCCGCGCCTTGCCGGCCTGCTCGGCCAGCGGTCCGACGCGCACGATCGAGGAGAACGTTTGCGGCGAGCGCAACATCGCAAGCGCATGTCCGGTGGCAGGGGCGTCGAGCACTACAAGGTCGTAGGGCGCGCCGCCTCGGCGCTTGCGTCGCGAATCGCTCGCTGCCCGTCCGGTTGCGCCTCGTCCTTCGCACAGCTCGCGTACCTTGATCAAGCTGACCAGCTCCTTTGCGCCGGGAGCGGCAGCGGCGAAATAGTGGAAGGTGCTGCTTGCGGCCAGCAGGCGTGCGGAGATACGGCCGGTGAGGGTTTGCAGCCACTCGATCATCGCTCTGTCCGGGTCGATGCTCGTGCTCCAGAGGTTCTCTCCCAGCTCGACCTCCTCACCGTGGCCGCGATGGTGGTTGTGGTGGGCGCGCTCGCCGGCGTGCGCTTCGTGCGTGTGCTCCAAGAAACCGGAGCTCTCGACGCTGGAGCGCCCATCGCTGCCGGGCAGCTCATCGTCAAATAGGTCGGCCGCGTGGTGCTGTTGGCCGACCTCGACGACGACCGTCCGCAGCCCGCGCCCGGCGGCGATCAGGCCGAGGGCACAGGCGACGGTGCTCTTGCCGGTGCCGCCCTTGCCTGTCACGACGATCAGCTTGCGCTCTA
>DATNKN010000051.1:0-9487 GCA_035603375.1 Solirubrobacteraceae bacterium | reverse complement strand
GAGCATCGCTGGCGCTCTTGGCCGGCTTCCTCGTGCTCGAGTCGCGGCTTGCCAACCCGATCATGCCCTTGCGCGTCCTGCGCCAGCGCATGCTGATGGGGTCCAGCCTCGTGCGCGGGCTGCTCATCACCGGCATGTTCTCGGCCTTCTTCCTTGGGGCGCTTTATCTGGAGCGCGTGCTCGGCTACAACGCGATCGATACCGGCCTCGCATTCCTGCCGCTGACGTTCTCGATCGCGGTGATGTCGATGGGCATCTCGGCCAGGGCCGTGCAGCGCTTTGGCGCTCTGCAAACGCTGATGGCCGGCCTGGTCGGGATCGTCGTCGGCCTGCTTTTGCTCGCCGTGCAAGGTCTGCACGCGGGCTACTTCCCAGGGCTGTTCTTTGCGTTCCTCACGCTCGGACTTGGCGCCGGTGCGTCGTTCCTGCCGCTGTTGACGATGGGGATGTCCGATTCGGCTCCCCGCGACGCCGGGCTTGCCTCGGGCATCATCAACGTGTCGGTGCAACTGTTCGGCGCGATCGGCCTGGCTACGCTCGGAACGATCGCAACCGACCACACGAACGCGTTGAGCGCCAGCGGGGACTCGCTGGCCAAGGCGTTGACCGGTGGATACCACCTGGCCTACTTGGTTGCGGCGGTGTGCGTCAGTCTGGGCATCCTTGCGGCATTCCTGGTGTTGCGCCCTCCGGCCATCGCACAGCAAGAGACCGTGTCGGGGGCCGAGCAGCTCGAGCCGAGGGCCGATGTGGAGCTGGTCGCGGCCTGAGGCCCACGCCGACACAACCATAGACTGTCCAGCGGTGTTGCGGCTCATCACGATCCCTATCAGCCACTACTGCGAGAAGGCCAGGTGGGCGCTGGAGCGTGCGGGGATGCTCTATCGCGAGGAGCGCCACGTTCAGGGCGTCCATCAGCTTGTCGCGCGGCGCGCGGGCGGCGGAATCACGGTCCCGGTGCTCGTGACGCCCACATGTGTGATTGGTGAGTCGGCGGGGATTCTCGCGTGGGTGGATGAGCGCACCCCGCCCGAGCATCGGCTGTACCCAGCGGAGCCCGGCGCGCACGAGCAGGTTGACTCTCTCTGCCGGCGTTTGGACGAGGGGCTCGGGCCGAGGGGGCGACGGCTGATGTACATCCACATGCTCCCCGACACTAAGCTCGCGTTGCGCTTCAACAACGCGGGAGTGCCCGGCTGGGAGGATCGTTTCATCCGCTACGGATGGCCGCTCGCCCAGCGCTATGTCAAGTGGGCGCTCGGCATCCATCCGGGGATCGAGCTGGAGGACGAGGAGGCAGTCTTTAGCGAGCTGGACCACGTCGCTGAGCTGCTCTCCGACGGCCGACCCTACTTGTGCGGTGAGCGCTTCAGCGCGGCCGATCTGACGTTCGCTGCGCTATGCGCCTCGATGGTCGTGCCACCCACATATGGCGTCCCACTGCCGCAGCCCGATGTGCTCTCACCCGGCATGGCGGCGCTGGTCGAACGCGCACGCGAGCATCCCGCCGGGCGCTACGCACTCGCGTTGTTTGCCGAACATCGGCACAAGACCGTTCTCTGAGGGATTGGCACGCATGCCATCGTGGTAGGGCGTGAGGCGGCTTGCGCACCATCGCACCGACATCGCGTGATCCGCGGAGCATGCCGCTGACATTCTTGGCTTACGCCTAGCGCTCTTGATCTGTCGGGCGGATCAGGATCTCGTTGATCGCGACGTGACGCGGGCGAGTCACCATGTAGAGGATCGCGTCGGCGATGTCGCCGGCCTGCATCGGCGATCCAAGTCCAGGACGGGAAGTCAGGGCGTCTAGGATCTCGGGCCGGTTGTGGCCCACCAACTCCGTCGCAACAGCGCCGGGCTCGATCAGGCCGACGCGCACATATCGGCGGGTGATCTCCTGACGCAGCGACTCGCTAAACGCGCCGACACCGTGCTTGGTCAGGTTGTAGACGCCAGAGCCGTTGTTGATTTTGCGCCCCGCAACCGAAGAGACATTGACCAGATCCGCCACGTTGCGTGGTCCTTGCTCGGCGGCCTCGAGCAGGTGCGGCAATGCGGCATGCGCACAGTGCAGAAGTGCGCGAACGTTGATGTCGATCATCCGCTCCCACTCCTCCAGCGGCGCCCCCACGATCGGGCCGAGCAGCATCACGCCAGCGTTGTTGACCAGCACGTCGATCCTGCTCGCCTTGGCCACCACCTCGCTCATCACCCGCGGTGGCTGTGCCGCGTCGGTCAGGTCGGCGGCGATCACAAGCGGCGTCGGTCCCACTGAGGCGATCTGCTCAGCGAGGCGCTCCAGTCGCTGCGCACGGCGAGCGACGAGAGCGACAGTTGCGCCCTGTGCGGCAAGCGCGAGTGCGGTCGCCTCACCAATGCCACTGGAGGCACCCGTGATGACGGCGACGGTTGAGTCAAGCGCAAGCGAGTCAGGCATCGGTGCTTAGTATCCCAATGCCGCCGCCAGATTGCTGAAGCCAGACGCCCGCATGACACTGTGATGGCGCCTGCCTCCGGGCAGCGCGGCGCGGCGCCCCGCTATGCGGAGAGGTCTCGCCAAAACACCACGCGCGGTTGACCCGGGCCGGAGTAGTCGGCGACTTCCGTGACTGACATGCCGAGCGCACGGTGAAAAGCAATCGAACCGTGGTTGGTTGGGATGGAGATAGCCTTGAGGGCCGTGGCGCCACGATCGCGGGCGAGCGTCTCAAACTCGCGGTACAGCCTTCGTCCGAGGCCAGCTCGCCGCGAATCGGCGCGCACGCCAACGAGATGCACGTACCCAACTTGAGTCGGCGCGACGAATCCGAAGAGATACGCCGCCACGCCTCCGCTCCCGTCACGCACCACAAGGGCGGTATCCCCGAACTCGTGAATGAACATCGGATGATGCCGCGCACGCATGTCGCGCTCGCCCCAGTACTCGGCGAGTGTGTCGATGATCGCGTTGTAGTCGGCGGTGGTCGCACGCTCAGGCAGCATCGGAGATGCTGAATACCACATATCTCATCGACGGGCGCGGCGCCCACGAGTCGCAGGAGACAAACCATCCCTGCGCGGGGGAGAGGCGGACGCGGACCGCCGAACCAAGCGCGCGAAAAGGCGGGCTACAGCGGCGGGACCTGGTTGTTGACCTGTGTTCCGTGGTACAGGTGATCGTTGTCCCTGCAGGAGGCCGGGAAGCTGAATTGGACGCTGTCGCTGCGCACGCCGTTATAGCTCGCGAACAGGGTCGCGCGTCCGATGGTGCCAACTCTACATTCCGGATCGTTGCTAGCTCGTACGCGGACCTTGATCTTCATGATGTTCCCAGGGAAACCCCACATCACCGCGTAGTGCGACTGGTAGAGCAGGTGGTGCTCGACCGTCATGGCGATCGCACGAGTTGGCTGGTTGCGAATGTGGTCTTCCTGGCAAAGAATCCCGGAGACGGTGTGCGCTCCCAGGTTGATTTCGCCATGGCCGCGGGCGAAGCTGCCGGTGGCCCCCGTGATCGGTGCACCGGTGTGGAAGCCCCATGGCGGAATCCCGTAGACGATCGGGACCTGGCCGCAGCCGGGCGAATACCCGGCGGCATCACTGACTGTGCCGGTGAGCGCAAGCAGCGACCCAAGCACCACAGCCACGAGGCCAGTGCATCGCATAATCCGCTTGGTCATACCGGTCATTTGAAGGCCTCTTAGAGGTCTATCGGATCGCAAGCGGCTTGGGCTAAAGCACGCGACCCGTACCGCATCGAAATCGACGGCGTCGAGCCGCGTGATGTCGGGCTTGCTCGTCGTCCCGATCCGCCAGGATTCGACGAAATGCTTCCTGATCCGCCGCCCGATCTCTAACGTAGCGCCAGACCGAACGCCGATTACTCGACCAAGTCCTCTAACTTGCGCATCCTCCACACAGCCGACTGGCACATCGGACGTACGTTCCACGGCCATCCGACGCTGGACACGTTGCGTGAGGTTCTGGGGGCAATCCCCGGCGTCGTAGAGGAGCACAAGGTCGACGTCGTCGTCGTCGCAGGTGACATCTTCGACTCCTCAACACCCTCGGGCGACGCCTTCACGCTGCTGCAGGACGCGCTACTGGCGATCCACAATGCCGGCGCGCAGATCATCCTCGTCAGCGGCAACCACGACTCTGCCGCGCGACTCGGGTTCGCCGGTCCGTTTGCCGGCTTCGCCGGCGTTCACATCGTGACCGATCCGTTGACGATCGGCACGCCGGTGACGCTGACCGACGAGCACGGCGAGATCGACTTCTACTGCATCCCTTTCCTGGAGCCAGCGCTGATCCGTCATCGCTTCTCCGACGAGACGCTCCGCAATCAGGCAGACGCGCTGCGGTTCGCGATGGGGCCCGTCCACGAGGCGGTCGCATCCCGGTCCGCCGCGCGCGCGGTTGTTGTGGGGCACACGTTTGTGGTCGGCGGCGAGTCGGAGTCGTCCGAGTCGGAGCGTCCGATCACGGTGGGGACGGTCGATGCCGTGCCGCTCGACACGTTCGACGGGATAGCTTATGTCGCACTCGGGCACATCCACGGAGCGGCGAAGCTCTCAGAACGCGTGCGGTACTCGGGGGCGCTGATGCACTACTCGTTCGGCGAGGCAGGCAAGCCACGCGGCGGATGGCTGATCGACCTCGGCGCCGACGGGGTCTCGGACGAGCAATGGATTGATCTGCCGGTGCCACGGCCGCTGCAGTCAATCGAGGGTGAGCTCGAGCAGGTGCTCGTGGCGCCGGAGTACGACAAGTACCGCGAGTACTGGGTGCGCGTCGTGCTCACCGACTCGACCCGGCCGATGGACGCGATGCGGCGTCTGCAGAGGCGATTCCCGTGGTGCACGCACGTGGAGCACCGGCCGGCGACGGTTACCTCCGACGGGGCGACCAGCTACGCCGAACGTGTGCAGAACAAGACTGACACGGAGATCCTTGACGCCTTCCTTACTCACGTCCGCAACGGCGAGGCGCCGACGGACGTGGAGACGGAGCTGCTGCACGGTGTCATTGAGGCCCACCGCATCGAGGCCGCGCGGCGATGAGGATCATGTCGGTAGAGATCGAGGGCTTCGGGCCGTTCAAGGACACCGAGAGGGTCGACTTCACTGCGTTCGATGACTTCGGGATCTTCCTGATCACCGGCCGCACTGGCGCTGGCAAGTCGACGATCCTAGACGCGATCTGCTTCGCGCTCTATGGCAGCGTGCCGCGCTACGACAACTACACCGGCGCCACACGTCTGCGTAGCGACCACTGCTCGATCAGCGACGAGACGAAGGTTGCGCTGACCTTCGAGGTAAACGGCATCGAGTACCGAATCGCACGCAACCCGGAGTATGAGCGCCCGAAGGCGCGCGGCGAGGGGACGACAAAGGAAGCCGCCCGCGTCGAGCTGGCGCAGCGCACCGGCGGCGATTGGAAGACGCTCGCGACGAAGTCCGGCAACGTGGCTGAACACATCGACGAGATCGTGAAGCTGAGCGCGGGACAGTTCCGTCAGGTGATCCTGCTTGCGCAGAATCGTTTCCAGGAGTTCCTTGAGGCGAACAGCCAGGATCGCCAGGCCCTGCTGCGGAGCCTGTTCGACACGCAGCGCTTCGAGGCCTACGCACAGGCGCTGCAGGAGCGGGCACGCGTTCTCGACACCCAGGTCGGGGCGCTCGCCGACGAAGCCGAACGCACCGTCGGTGAGCTAGCTCGGGTGCTGGAGGCCGACGTTCCGATGGAGGACGAGGGCCGCATTGCCTGGGCCGAGGGGGGCGTGGCCAAGGCCAACGAGACCGTGACCACAACGAAGGCCGCTGAGGCAAAGGCGACCCAGGATGCCGAGACCGCGCAGGCGGCGTTGGTGGCGGCGCAGCAGCTCGCCGACCGTCAGGGGCGCCGCGCTGACGCTGAAGGCAGACTGGCCGAATTGGAGCAGCAGACGGCCGATCACGCCGTCGATCTAGAGCGATCGCAGGCGGCTGAACGCGCCGCGGCGGTCGAGATCCATTTGCGCGCGACCGACGACGCCAAATCCGTGCTCGAGGAAGCTAAGTCCGAGGAGGCCGACGCACGCACTGCTGCTGCCACCACCGGCGATGTTCCAGGGTCCGGGCTGGAGGAGATCGTCGATCAGATTGCACGGACGATCGGCTCGCTTGCATCGGCGCTTGGCGTGGAGGCGAAGCTCGCGGGGATCGAAGGCGCGGAGAGCACGGCCCGAGAAGCGCTGACATCGCACGACGCGACAGTGGCTGGCATCGACAGGACGCGCACGGAACTCGCCGAGCGAACCGCCAAGCTGAAGGCCGACGAAGCGCAAGCGTCCGCCTCCGCCGGGGATTTTGCCGCAGCGAAAGAGTATCTGGAGAGGACGGCGGCGGCGCGCGGCGCGGCGGCCGAGGCAAAGAAGGTAACCGCCGAAGTGGAGTTGCTCGAGGCGAAGCTGCTCGAAGCCGTCGATGACCGGACCAAAGCCAGCGACGAACACGGTCGCCTACTCAAGCTGCAGCTCGACGGCAAGGCAGCGGCGCTCGCCCACGCGCTGGTCGACGGCGAGCCCTGCCCGGTGTGCGGCGCACACGAGCACCCGAACCCGGCTGAGCTTATGCAAGAACCCGTCACCGACGAGCAGGTGGAAGCCGCTCAAAAGCGGGTCAAGGCAGCGGACACCGACGTCGACAACGCGACAGGCCAGCGCGCGGATTTGAAGGCGAAGGCCGCGGAGCGGCACGGTGCCGCCGGCGGCCTTGACGTCGCCACGCTCGATGCCGAGCTGGTCGAGGCCGACGCACGGCTGAAAGCAGCTGATGAGGCACGGGCCCAGGTCGAGGCGACCGCCAAGGGACTCTCTGAGATCGCAAAACAGCAGCAGGAACTCGACGCACAGGAGCGCGACGCGACCCATAAGCGCAGCGACCTCATAAGAACTCTGGCCCTGGCGGAGAAAGAGCTGGCTGACGCCAATACGCTGCTCGAGCGCTCACGCGACGACCACACGAGCGTCGCTGCCCGCTCGACCCACCTAGAGAAGCGGCAATCCGCGCTCGAACGACTGATCAAGGCGCAGAGCACGCTCGCCGTGACAACGAGTACCTATGAGAAGGCAGCATCGATGCTCGCCAACCAATTGGCCGAGCATGGGTTCACCGACCGCGGTGCGGCCGAGCAGGCGCTGCTGGCCGAGACGGATCGCAACGTACTTGCCAAGAAGCTCCGCGCATACGAGGACAGCTTGACGCAGACGAAGGCGCTCCTCGACCAGCCAGACCTACGCGACGTCCCTTCTGAGCCAGCCGATGTCACCCGCGCGACCGCACAGGTGTCGGCCGCCGGCGACGCTCTCAAAACCTGCACCGAGAATCGCGGGGCAGCCGAGAGCGCAGCGAATCACGCCCGAATGCTCGCGGCCACGCTAAAGGGCGAGCTGGCGCAGCACGCCGAGCGCAAGAGCAAGCTGGAAGTGCTCGAGGGACTGGCAAACGCCACCAACGGCTTCGAGCCCAACCGCTTCGGAATTCCGCTCGAGAGCTTCGTGCTCGCGGCCGAGCTCGAGGAGATCGTCGATGCGGCGAACACGCACCTGCGGATCATGAGCCAGGGCCGCTACACAATCGAGCACTCAGACGAGCGTATACGCGCCAATGCACGCGCGGGCCTAGGTATCGTTGTCTACGACGCTCACACAGGCCGACAGCGATCACCGCACTCGCTGTCGGGTGGCGAGAAGTTCCTGGCCTCGCTCGCGCTTGCGCTCGGACTCGCCGAGGTTGTCACCAACCGCGCTGGCGGGATCAGCCTCGACACGCTCTTCATCGATGAGGGATTTGGCTCACTCGACTCCGAGACGCTCGAAGTTGCGATGCAGAGCCTGGACCAGCTGCGCCATGGGGGCCGCACGATCGGGCTAATTAGCCACGTAGACGCGATGAAGGAGCAAATCCCAGCGAAGCTACTCGTCGAGACCGTCGGCGGCGGTTGGTCGAGCATTCGCCAACACGCGTAGATGACACTATGGTGTGAGCCTGACGGAGTCCGGTCAATCTCCCGGCACAGCGCGGCATCGTCCCGAGCGTAAAGATCGGCAGATGCCGCATCTACGGACGCCAGCGGATCGAGGCGATACTCGTCCAACCTTGCGCGCACCCGGCAACTTGGTGGCGAGAAGCCCCCGCCGGCTTGGTACCGCAAGGATGGTACCCAGGGCCGCCGCCCATCCTGCACCTCGAACCCCAGAAAGCGCGAAGTAGCGGGGCCGGGATTGATACCCAATCCTGCGACCGTTGATCGCCCGCGAACAGGGACCACAGCCGACAGAGTCGAGGAGTCGTGCCGCATGAGCGACCGCCAGAAAGCTGACGCCGCCCCAGACCGAAAGATCGGCTCCTCACCCCGTCCGCCGGTAGCGGATGTGCGTGGCGAGCGGAGAGTGGAGCACCTCGACCGGCTCGAACCCGAGGGACTCGACTCCGTCGAGGAGCCGCTCGCCGGACCCGAACAGGACGGGGACCACGTCGAGCGTGAGTTCGTCAATCACTCCGGCGGCGAGCGCCTGACGGACAGTCGAGGCGCCGCCCGCGATGTCGATGCCATCCTCGCCGGCCGTCTCACGCGCCTGCGCGTAGGCGGCCTCGAAGCCCTGGGTGACGAAGTGGAAGCTCGTGCCGCCCTCCATCTCAATCGGCTCGCGGGCGTGGTGGGTGAGCACGAAGACCGGCGCGTGGTAGGGCGGCTCGGAGCCCCACCATCCATCCCAGTCCTCATCCCACTCGCCGCGGATCGGCCCGAACATGTTGCGGCCCATGACGTAGGCCCCGCGCGGTCGCATGAGCCAGCCCTCTGCCGTCGCGTCGGCGTCGTTCGCGCGCTCGTCGCCGAGGTGCCAGCTGTGGACCTCCCTGCCGCGCTTCCCCAGCGGATTCTCCCGGCTCTGGTCCGGCCCGGCGACGAAGCCGTCGAGCGAGATCGACATGTGGCAGGTGGTGTCCGGCATCGGCGTCCTCCTAATAATTACGATGTGCAAGCGTACGATGTGCAAGCCTCGGCAAGGTACCGGGCCAAGCGGCCCGCCTGGCACCACCCCGACGAGATTGTGGCGATGCTCGACGCCGTGCCTGACCTGCGCCCGGCGCTCAACGCCGCGAGCGAGGAGGAGCTTGTCGAGATTGTCCGGGCCTTCGACTTGACGATCACCTACGACGAGCACGAGCAGCGACTGTACCTCGCGGCGGCGAGCACGCCCGAGTTGCTGCCCGTCCTTTGCCCCAACGAAAGCGACCGCCCCAAGGGACGGTCGCAGATTAACGACATTGCGGGGGCAGGATTCGAACCTGCGACCTTCGGGTTATGAGGTCGCCCAAGGGGGGTCGGGTAGGGTGGGATTGCCCGTGGTTGCTGGGGTTGGGTCTGGGTCGGCGGGGTCTGTTTTGCTCAAAACGGAACCTTGAATGGAACCTTGGAGCGGGGTCTCTTCTGATGGTCTGGTGGCGAACCGATCGGC
>DATNKN010000044.1:0-2326 GCA_035603375.1 Solirubrobacteraceae bacterium | reverse complement strand
CTGTATGCGCTGGCCGCGAGCGGGCGCTACCGCGCAGTGGTGTGCTCGACGGGGGGGCGCGTCGCACTGCCCGCGGCGTGGGCCGGGGCGCGGCGCGCGCGTGTGCCGACGATCCTGTGGGCATCGCTGTGGGCGCACCCGCGCAGCGCGCCGCACGCGCTCAGCTACGTTGCACTGCGACGCCTGTACCGCTCCGCGGATGCCGTCGTGACGTATGGCCCGCACGTCAGCGAGTACGTTCGAAAGCGCGGCGCGCGGCGCGTGCACATCGCCCCGCAGGCGGTCGACAACGCGTTCTGGAGATCGCCCGAAGCGAGAGCTGCGAGCGATCCCGGATGGCCGGCCGAGGCCGGTGCGAAGTTCTTGTTTGCGGGTCGTCCGGCTCGGGAAAAGGGATTGGGGGTGCTCGTTGAGGCCTGGAGCATCACGGGCCTAAAAGCGCCTACCGCCGCGCTCGTCCTCGTCGGTGCGGGATCCACCCCCCCTTGGGTCCCCGCCGGCGGCGCGGTGGTGTGTTTGCCGGCGGTGTCAGCGAGCGAGTTGCGCAACTTCTATGCGGCCAGCGACGTTTTGGTAGTGCCGTCGATTCCGACGCGCACCTTCCGTGAGCCGTGGGGGCTAGTCGTCAACGAGGCAATGAACCGTGGACTTCCAGTAATCGCAAGCGACGCGGTTGGCGCCGCCGCCGGTGGGCTCGTGCGCGGCGGGCACAACGGCCTGGTCGTGCCCGCCGGCGACCCGGTCGCGCTGGCCGCCGCGCTACTGCGACTGGCGCGCGACCCCGCGTTGCGGGCGCGCCTGGGCGAGGCCGGACGGCAGGACGTGCTCGCCTACGACTACGACGCGTGGGCGGCAGGCTTCGCAGCCGCACTCGCCGACGTGGGGCGCTCCCAGGGGCAAGCGCAAACTACCGGGGGACGGTGAGATAGCGTTGGGCTTCTTGGACGGGGTGTGGGTCAAATTTTCGAGGAGCCTTGTGCCGGCGCTTGTGGCGCTCGCGCTGCTGAGCTTCGCCTCCACGGCCGCCGCCAACCAGGCGCAGACGATCCTCTACAAGTGCGGCCATCACGAACCCTTCAGCGGGTATAGCCAGAAGGCCTATCGCGAAGCGCTCAAACAAATGACGACCACGGGGAGCCAGTACTCGGGGTGCGAAGAAGAAATCCGCAAGGCCGAGGAAGCGGCCGCCGGAGGCGGCACCGGCGCCGCGGCCGGCACACCCTCGGCGAACGTCGCCACGCCGCTGACGCCGGCCGAGCAGCATGCGGTGCAGAGCGCTCATCGCAACGGTTCGGCACCGGTCCAGGTCGGTAGCGTTCCGGTGCGCCCGGGCGTCGTGCACGCCGACATCGCCTCGGCCGTGAACACGTTGCCCCACTCGCTATTCGCCGTGCTCGCGTTCATGCTCGCCGGCGCCCTCGCACTGGCCATCGGGGAGGTGCGCAAGCGTGTCCGCGCACGTCATCGCGACTGAGCACGAGAGAGGTGCGTGAGCGTGTCCGCACAGGCCGTCACAGCCGAGCACCAGGTCGTCGTGTTCGCCGAGCAGCCGGCTGAGGAGCCGTCGCGAGCACCGAGCGGACCGCTGCGAGCAGGCACCACGGCGCTCGCAACGGTCGCGGTCGCCGGCCTACTGTGCCTCGCCACGTTCCTCGCCGGCGGCGGGCTGAACCTCGCGCCGATGACGACACTCGAGCTGATCGTCACGCTACTGGCGGGAGCGCTCGTCGCGGCGGTGCTGGTACTGGCGCCGCCTCGCACTCGCTTCTACGGCCACTGGTCGATCGGCATGCTGCTCGCATTCACCGCACTCACCGGCCTGTCGGTCGTGTGGTCGGTCGTGCCCGACGCGAGCTGGCAGGACGCCGGCAGGATGCTCGCCTACAGCGGCGTGTTCGCGGCCGCGGTGGCGCTTGCCTGGCTGGCGCCCGCGGGCTGGCGCGCACTGCTAGGCGGGATCGTGCTCGCTGCCATAGTGGTGTGCGCTTACGCGCTGCTCACGAAGGTGTTGCCAAACGAGCTGACCGTCGGTCCCGAAGCGAACTTCTACGCGCGCCTGCAGGAACCGTACGGCTACTGGAACGCGATCGGCCTGACCGCGGCGATGGGCGCTATCGGCTGCCTGTGGTTGGGCGCGCGGCGCGCGGGTCACGCGCTGCTGAGCGCGCTCGCCTACCCGGCGATGGGCCTGACGATCGTCACCGTGATGCTCGCCTACTCGCGCGGCTCGCTGGCGGCCCTGGTGGTCGGCATCGCGGTCTGGATGTGCATCGTGCCGCTGCGCCTGCGCGGTGCGCGCGTGCTGCTCGTCGGCGGGGCCGGTGCC
>DATNKN010000014.1:0-15003 GCA_035603375.1 Solirubrobacteraceae bacterium | reverse complement strand
TGCGCTGCCCGGTGGCCGGTAAGGCCATTCAAGCGGCCCGCGCCGACGAAGGGCTCTCGCTGCAGGACCTCGATCGCATCGCCTGTCCTGTGCTGCTCGCCTCGCCCGAGTTCGACCGCATCCTGCCGGCGGAGCGCCACGCTCCGCGCTTGCGGCGTGAGATACCCGGCGTCGAGTCGCGGATGCTCCCCGGTTGCGGTCACGTTCCCATGTGGGACAACACTCGCCTCGTGGTAAAAACGATCAGCGAGTTTGTGGATCGCCACGTCTCGCCGACCGCCGATCTGGTCGGGGCTTCGGCCGGTTAGACTAGCCGTTCGTCCCACGGAGTATTGCGTCGCGCAACGCGGCTGATGGCCCTGTTCTACTCGCCATCTGTCGCCGCTATCAGCCTGTGAGGAATCGGACGTAGTCTGAAGTGGGCAGCCAGCTTGGTTGGAGGATATGGACAGACGCGGCTCAACTCGACACATTAGCAGTATGATCCCATTATCTGGTATCTTCTCTTTTGGGCTGTAGGCAAGTACCGTCAACTCCGGCAAGGAGGATAACGTGGGTAGTGCTGTGTCTTGTTTGCCGATAAGGAGAAGGGCATGAGGACATATTTCCAAAGCAGGATATGTCGATGCGCTCTACTCTGTGTCCTCCTCGTATTTCTTGTAACTGCGCCTGCTAGTGCTCGTTAGGGCGATGAACGCTGTAGTGCCACGACACATTGCTATGCTGTGACTGCTTGGTATATGAAAGATCCACCAGAAAGTGTAAAGGGTGCCGAAGATATCCCTACTACTACTTCGATGGAAGTGCCAGAATGGTATGATGGCTACTTTGTTGACGACGAGATGTGGGTATCTTTTCAGTCCTCCGGAGGCTGGCTAGAGATTGGGCAGACGGCTGGCTACTCCGAAGCTGGGGAAACGAATTGCTGTACGCTGCACCCGTTCATCGCGCATGCGGTATACACGGGCAGTAAAGGGGAAATCCACGGCTATGAAGAATACACGTGGATCGCCGTCGATGCCGAACCCACAAATTTGTATAAGGTTGAAGATGCGGCCGATAATGGTAATTGGTGCGAGTATATATGGAACAGTGTAGTTGACTGCCACAGCAAGTCTGGTTATTGGTCAACCTATTCTGATGAACTCGAAGCGGGGATAGAGGCAGCCTCTAACATAAAACCCTATAACGGTGGCTCACAAGAGGTTGATGCCGTCGCGCGGGAAGGGAGTCATCGCGCATGGACGGGATCAGAAACCAGTGCAGTCGGTGAACTGGTTGACGAGAATGGTAATCCACTACCCGCAGGGGTAATGTGTGAGACGCCAAACTATTCTAGTAATTATCCAGGCAACGCGACTTGGTGGATTTGTTGAAATGAGGAGGCTAGAGACTAAATTGAAAATAACGAAGTTAGGGGCCGTAGTGGTGATGACGCTCGGGGCTCTCGCGCTCGGTGGGGCTACGCAGGTACTCAATGCGTCGGCTGGCACGAGTGAGGCGACGGTCGCGCCCGATCCGTTTGCAAGCTACGTGACATTAAGTGGGCCTGAGCTTCCGCTCGAAAGAATCGAAGCGATAGCTGTGGCGCAGTCGAAGGCCGCAGGCGAACCGGCCCCTGCCGAAATCAGCATAGGTAGAAGTTCCCTAGAAGATGCAATGCGCAGCGTCGATCCCTCAACGAGCATCCCTGAACCGTCCAGTCCAGGATATCGCGCGATGCTGGGTAGCCAAGTCGCTCTCGTGGTCTTGCACGGCCACTTCACACTATACGACGCTCATGTTCGGCCAGGCGACTTGGCCCCCGTCGGTTCGGTGCTCGACCTCATCATCGATTCGCATACGGGTGCCGTGATCGGTCGCGCTCTACCTATCCCATCGGAACAGCAAGAAAGCCTTTCGCTCGCTGATACCGCCTCCATTACTGGCGTCATCGCTGGCCGGGTGTTTGTCGCTGGTGGACCGCCACGTCGGGGAGGGCGTGATTCGGGGCGCCTGAAGGTCGTGGTCATGAATGAGTCACGCAAAGTTGTGGCACGGACCACTACGGCAAGGAATGGCGAGTTCAGCGTCCGCGTCAGACCGGGGAATTATTTCGTCGTAAGCAAGCTAGGCACTTTCACTTGCCAGGGGAAGAGAGTCCTCGTCCGTGCTGGGGCGAAGGTGCGCACAAGCATCGTTTGTAGCATCAAGTAATCAAGATGCGACAAAGGCGGACATGGAGGATCTGGGGGTGTGCACCTCACGGTCCGGTGTTCGTTGCTTGTGCGTGTGCTCGAATCGCTCCACGCTCGTTCCCGTCGTCACCGGGGGACTGTGTACGGTCCGGATTGCCGTGACGCGGCTATGCAGGGTGCTTGAGCGAGAGCTTGGCCGCGTGGCCGTGCAAGCGATAAGACCGTACGGGCATGATGTGGTCCGATCGGTATTCGGCTAAAGAAAGCGCTCTGTCGTCCGATAACCGGTTCGTGAACGGACCCCTTTTTCGCTTCCGGTTGGAGCGCGTGCGCTCGGTGCGCGAGCGCGCGGAGGACTTGGCCAAGCAGGAGTTGGCGCAGGCGATCTCGCGTCGCTCCGACACGGAGGCCGAGCTGCGTGCCGCCGAGGTCCAGCTGGAGCGGGCGCACATAGAACAGCGAGCGGACACAGCCGAGGCGGGCACGCTGGGATCTGAGGAGTTGTTGGCACGACAGGCGTTTTTGGAGCGTGTCGAGGCTCAGCGTGGGACCCATGCCAGCGAGCTGCGCCAGCGCGAGGAGGAGGTCGCCGACCGCGACGCCCAACTCACAACCGCCGCTGCTCAGCACGAGATGCTCAAGCGACTCAGGGAGCGCCAGCGTGTCGAGCACGAGCGCCAGGAGGCCAGTCGCGAGCAGGGAGCGCTCGATGAGATCGCCGCGTCGCGCTTCGGTCGGAGTGTCGCGTGAGTCGACGAGCGCAGCTATTCACGCACTCGGGCTGGAGGCGTGCGTGAGCGCCGAACCGATCGCCGGTGCGGCCGGCATGCCCCCCGAAGAGCTGGCGGTTGCCCAGCGCGTACGCCAGCTACAAACGCTGATCGAACAGACACGCCAGGTGGGCGTCGGCGGGGCGTTGAGTGCTCCGACGAGTGCAGCGTCGCAAGCGCCGGGGGAAGATTTCGCGTCCACCCTGCGAGCGGCAACCGCGGCGAGCGCGCCGACGGCCTACGCGACAACAGCGGATCAGCTACAGCCCGCCGGGGTGAGCGACAGCTCCGCTAGTGGTGAGGCGGGCTCCAGCGAATACAGCCCGCTGATCGAACAGGCCGCGGCGCGTTACGGCTTGGACCCGGCGGTTCTGTACGGGTTGATCCAGCAGGAGTCAGGCTTCGATCCGAGCGCTCAGAGCAGCGCCGGTGCGGCCGGCCTGACGCAGCTGATGCCTGGCACAGCCGCCTCGCTGGGAGTCGCCAACCCTCTCGATCCAGCAGAATCGATCGAAGGAGGCGCACGCTATCTCAGCCAGCTGATGGCCCAGTTCGGTGGCAACGTCGAAGACGCGCTGGCTGCCTACAACGCCGGCCCCGGAGCGGTACGGCAGTACGGCGGCGTCCCGCCCTATGCCGAAACCCAGAGCTATGTCGTCAAAGTGCTCAGTAACGCCGAAACCTATCGTCAGGCTCACGCCGCCTCCGGTGGCGCCGGAGGTCTTGGATACACGGCGGGCGCGCCACCAGGCGCGCTGCCTGGTGCGTTGGCCTATGCCGGCGCGCTCGTCACAGACTCGGCCCGGACCGCCACTGCGGAAGGCCATCGGAGCACAGTCGGCGAGCTTCGCGAGGGCGGATACGAACAGGCGGGGAGAGCGTCGATCCTCGGCGCACAGTCGGACACGCCGGCGCACTCGTCAGAGGATGTTCGGCTACTCGGCCTGGGCACGCGCTCGGAAGGGGGAGCATCGGGCACGGACGCGGCGACGGGGGAGAGCATGCCCGCTGTGCCATCGAGCGCCACATCGATGCCCGACGGCGAGTCGGAGCCCACTGGTGCTCCGATGCTTGCCCCCGCTTCGGTGCCTGGCTCCGCCCCGGTGTCGGGCACCGCGCCCATGCCGGCCTCCGCGTCAGCGGCCCTTGTCGAGCCCGCGGGGATGCCGGCGCAGATCTCCTCCGCCAGTGCGCCTGTGGGGCCGCTCGTGCGGCGTGAGGCAAGCGGTTCCCAGGCGCACGCGGCGAACGACGCGACACACGGCGAGAGCACGGAGGCGTCCACGCCATCTGCCGATCTCCAGGGCAGTCCGATCGGGGGCGAAGTGTCACATCTTCCAGCCGAGCCGCCCGCCGGACCGGCGGCGGTGAATGAGCGAGGAGCATCTCTGCCAAGCGTCAATACGAACACGCAGTCCGCTGCGGGAAGCGCGGCGTCGGGGCAGACGGTCACGTTTTCGGTGGGCACGGGCACGGAGGCCGATGTGGCACCGGCGCTTGCTCCGGGTGTGCCGATGCAAGAGATCATCGACTCGATTCACGCGACCGTCGCGATGGCGGCCCGTCAGGGGATGGCTCAGGCGCGGATCGAACTGCAGCCGCGCGAGCTTGGTCAGATCAGCATCCGGCTCAGCCAAACCAGCGCGGGACTCAGCGCTCGCATGAGCGCCAGCACCGTCGCCGGCACGCAGGCGCTAACGCAGGGAAGCTCCGAGTTGCGTCAGTCACTCAGCTCGCTCGGCGTGTCGCTGCTGCGGCTCGACATTGGCTCTTTCGCCCAGCCCCAAGCGCGCGAGCAGGGGGAACGCTCCGGTGGAGGCGCTGAGGGATCGGGGGCCTCGCCGGCAACGATTGCCTCCGACGAGGACGAGAGTCTCGAACAGCTTAACGGCATGACCGCTCCGCTCGGTCCCGCGCGCGGCGAAATCGTCGATGTGCTGGCCTAACCAACGAAAGGACAACGAATATGAGCACAACACCGATCGCACAGGCCGCCGCGGCAGCGCCCACCACAGGCTCGCCGGCGAGTGCTGAAAATCCAAATGGTGTTCTCGGTCAGAACGATTTCTTGAAGCTGATGATTGCTCAGTTGCAGGCACAGAATCCGTTGGAACCGAGCAACGGCAACGAATACGTCACCGAGCTTGCCCAGTTCACCCAGCTGGAGCAAACAACCAATCTTGCAACCTCCAGCGAGCTTTCAAACGCCGTGCAGTTGATCGGCCATACCGTCAAATACAGCGATCCCGTCACGGGTGCGGCGGCGACGGGCACCGTGCAGAGCGTTCAATCCGGCACTTCGGGGCCGACCGTGACAGTTGAAGGCATTCCGGGTGTGAAGGTGTCGAGCATCTCGGAAGTCAGTTGAGCCCGATATCGAACCCAGCGCTGGTCCCGCCCGGGGGACTTGGTACTCAACCGTCAGCACCGGGCGGCGCAACCAAGCCCGCCGCGGGCAGCCCCGGAACGCTCCCCGCCGGTTCACCGACCGGGGGAGCGCTCGAGCAGTCTTTCGCCGAGGCGCTCAAGCAGGCTGGCGGGGCAAGTCCACTGCAGTTCTCCCGGCATGCGCTCGCGCGCCTGCAGCGTCGCGGCATCGAACTCGACGCGAGTACCCTCGGGCGACTATCGGAGGGTGTGGGACGCGCGGCCGGCAAGGGCTCGCGCGACTCCCTGGTTCTTGTCGACGGCACCGCGTTCGTGGTGTCGGTCAGCAACCGCACGGTCATAACGGCCGTGGGATCCGAACACATGAAAGACAGTGTGTTCACCAACATCGATAGTGCCGTGATCGCATGAATGCGGCACACGACAACGGCTGGACCTCATCGAGGAGGCCGCGAAAGGAAGGGCAGTCACGATGATGGCTGGAATGTATGCCGCAATTAGCGGCCTTGACGCCAATCAGGCGATGCTCAACGACACGGCGAGCGATCTAGCGAATGTAAACACTGTGGGCTACAAGGCCTCCAGTGTCACATTCGCCGAATCGCTCACCCAGGTAATGCACGGGGCCTCCGGTCCCACCGCCACCAACGGCGGTTCCAATCCGGTCCAGATCGGACTGGGCGTGGAGCTGAGCGCCACGCGCAACGAAATGACCGAGGGATCGTTTCAAACCACCAACAATCCGCTCGACGTGGCGATCGAGGGCACCGGGTTCCTGCGTGTAGGCGCAGGCACGCCCCCAGCAAAGGAACCGTACACAAGCGGTCTTCCGGCGAAAGTCAACTACACCCGTGCCGGCGATCTCACAACCAACTCGCAGGGATTTCTCACCACCGAAGCGGGCGAATACGTGATCGGTCGTAACGCGGTGGCTACCGAAACGGAAGCTGGCACGACATACACGGCAGGCAAGGAAGAAAGCTACATCCGCATCCCTCCTGGTTCCTCCGACGTGTCGATCGGACAGGATGGCTCGGTTGCCTATACCGACGAGAATCCAGAATCGAAGACCTACCAGCAACGGGTAACTGCGGGCTATATCTCATTGGCGACATTCCCCAACGAAGCCGGCTTGGAACGAATCGGTGGCTCGCTGTGGGCGCAAACGGCCAACTCCGGTGCACCCATAGTGGGCACCCCCGACACCCCCGGCTACGGCGCGACGATCGGCGGCGAGCTTGAGATGTCGAACGTCGATCTCGCGACTGAGATGACCAACATGATCACGGCCGAGCGCGGCTACCAGGCCAACTCGCGCGTGATCTCGGTCGCCGACGAAATGTTGGGCACGCTGGTCACGATGGTCCAGTAGGTCGCCCGCCGCGCAGCGGGGCGGTTGCCCGCCGTGCGCGCCCACCGCGACGCGAGCGTTACTCGCGTCGAACGTGCACGTGTCCATGAACTTGCAGCCCAACGAAAGGGGTCGAAGTAGCGAGGACAGCTCCGAGGAGCACGGGGTGGAATGGCGCAGGCGCGCTATTCCACCCCGTTGCTATTTGACCAGTGTGTACCCGCCACCGAGGATGCCCTCTCGTAGCGTCCGCCCCTTGCTCGACACTGGGTGCGGATCCATCCTTCTAGGCGCCAGGGGAGCATGGCGATGATCGTGCTGAACCGGCTCGGCCACAACGACGAGCCATTCCAACTGAATCCGGACATGATCGTGACGGTCGAATCGACTCCCGACACGGTCATCGCGCTCGCGACTGGAGCCAAGGTCGTGGTCTCAGAAACGCCCGAGGAGGTGGCCGCGGCGGTTCGCGCCTACCGCGCTGGCGTACTCAGCGAAGCGCTACGCAACCGTCGAGCGCCGCGTCAACCGGGGCCGGCAACGGGCCATCGCGACGCCCCCAAACTGGCGGCCGTGGAGGACGATCCGGAGTAGTCCGGTCAGCTGTCAAGGATTTTCCGCAAACGCCGATGTAGGGAAGCAATGAAAGCTTCCACGGCCATTGGCATCGGGGTGGCCTTTGGCTCCCTCATGATGAGTTCGTTGATGGGCGGCACCAGTCCCGCTTCATTCATCGACATCCCCGCGCTCATGATCATTCTCGGGGGCACCGCCGGCGTGACGCTCGCAAGCGTCGGCATGGAGTCGATGAAGCGTGTGCCGAGCCTCTACAAGATGGTGTTCTCCGCGGAACCGCCCGACATGCGCGGGCAGCTGGACCTGCTCGTGTCACTCGCCGACAAGGCGCGCCGCGAAGGCCTGCTTGCGCTTGACGCGCAGCTTGCTGAGATCGAGGACCGCTTCACGCGCAACGCGCTGCAGCTGGTCGTTGACGGTACCGACCCGGAGATGGTGCACACGATCCTTGAGGCCGAGGTGGACGGGATGGCCGCGCGCCACGCCGCGTCGGCCGGACCGTTTGAGAAGGCTGGCGGGTTTGCGCCGACGATGGGCATCATCGGCACGGTGCTCGGCCTGGTGCACGTGCTGCAGAATCTGGCGGCGCCCGCTACGCTCGGGCCCTCGATTTCCGCGGCGTTCATCGCGACGCTGATGGGCGTCGGTTCCGCCAACGTGGTGTTCCTGCCCGTTGCCAACCGCCTGAAGGCGATTTCCGCCGAAGAGGTCGAATTGCGCATGATGACCGTCGAGGGCATCCTCTCGATCCAGGCCGGCGACAACCCGCGTCTGGTCAGCGAGAAGCTGATGTCCTACCTGCCGCCCGACCAGCGGTCCACCGATGAGGAGCCCTCGCCGGCACGGCTGGACGTAGCGTCCAAGGCGGCCTGAGGATGTCGCGGGGGCACGGTCGCGGACGCCGTCGCGGCGGCGGTGGCGAGCACGAGGACAGCGGCGAGCGCTGGCTGCTCACTTACGCCGACATGATCACGCTGCTGATGGCGCTGTTCATGGTGCTGTTCTCGATCTCCTCGGTCAACATCTCCAAGTATCAAACCCTGCAGCAATCGCTGAAGGCGGCCTTCTCGGGCAACATCCTGCCTGGCGGCAAAGCGATCGCCCAGCAGGGCTCGACCGCCAACGCCAGTCACGTGCCCGCCACCTTCGAACTGCAGGCGATCGAGCCCGTCGCCACCGAGGGTGCAAGCAGCCTGCAAAACAGCACCACGCAGGGCACACCGGGGGGGCAGGGTGCCCAGAGCGCGCAGAGCGCCTCAGTCGCCGTTGCACCGTCGAACACCCAGCGCGAGGAAAGCGAGTTCGCCCAGATCAAGCGCGAGCTCGATGCCTACGCCGCCGCGCACGGCTTCAGCAAGAGCGTGCAAACCTCGATCGAACAGCGTGGCCTGGTCATCAAGGTGCTCACCGACGATCTCCTGTTCCCCTCGGGTCAGGCGACGCTCGACAGCCAGTCCTATGCGCTGCTCGGTGAGATCGGCCAGTTGCTCAACATCGACGAAACCCATCCGATCGACGTCGAAGGCAACACCGACAACGTGCCGATCCACAGTGCCCAGTTCGCAAGCAACTGGGAGCTTTCGACGGCCCGCGCCAGCTCGGTCGTCGAATTCCTGGCTGAACATGGCGTGGCCGCCAGCAGGCTGACGGCGACAGGCAACTCAGACCAGCAGCCGGCCGACAGCAACGCGACCGCGGCCGGCCGCGCGCGCAATCGGCGCGTGGAGATTGTCATGCGCCGCATCTACGGCGGGGAAGGCGAAACCCACCCCGGCAGCGAACCATAAGCAAGCACGACCCTCAAACTCCACCCCCAAACACCATGCTCAAAAACAAGAAGATCCTGATCGCGCTGCTCGTCCCGGTCGTGCTGTTCGCCGGCTACACGATGACCAGCGCCAAGCCACCCGCCAAGGAGAAGGTCAAGGGCACGATCTACGTGATGCCCCAGCCTTTCCTCTTGAACCTCAGCGATGGCCGCTACGCCAAGCTCAGCGTCGCTCTCCAGCTCGCGCCCGGACAGAGCGACGGTGCCGCCGCTGGCGCCAGCTCCTCCAGTTCCGAATCCACGGCCGGTACTCTGCCGGAGGAACCGATCGTGCGCGAAATCGTGACCAACACCGTAACCGGCCAGAATGGCGAAGCGCTGATTGGCGCTGGGGGTCGCGAGGCGATCAAGCGCCAGATATTGCGTGCGATCCAGAAGCAAACAGACGTCAAGGTCGAAGCAGTGCTGATCCCAGATTTCACAGTCCAATAGGAGGAAACGTGGCCGAGGCAATCGAGTACGAGCAGTTCGATCAGAGCGCTCAACCGCCCGGCTCTTCCCTGTCCGATCCAGACCTCAGCCGCCTCAGCGACATACCGATGGAGCTGAGCGTGGAGATCGGCCGCACGCACATGACCGTCGGGGAGACGCTCGACCTGCGCGTCGGCTCGATTGTCGCACTCGAGCGCCAGGCCGGCGAAGCCGCCGAGCTGCTGGTCAACGGCACGCCGATCGCCCGAGGCGAGGTTGTCGTCGTGGACGAGCAGTACGGTCTGCGCATCACCGAGATCCTCGAGGGCAACGACATCGCCTGCTCTCCGGGACCCGGCGAGCAGGTCGAGGCAGAGGTCGCGCCAAGCGAGAGCTAGCGAAAGGAAATCGTTGAGTCCGAAGGGTCGCGCCGGCGCCTCCAAAGACGAGCCGCCGAGCTCGAAGAAGCGCGCGGGCGCAACCAAGGCCGAGCGGCCCGCCGGGAAGGCCCGCGCTGCCGCTGCCGCTGCGGGTCAGGATGCGTCGGGTGCGAAGGCCCGTACCGCCACGGGTGAGGAGGCCTCGCTCGGTGAGCAGCCCGACAGCCCCGTGGCTGGGCAGATACGCACGCTTGACTTTTCCCAGCCGACCAAGTTCACGACCGAGATTCGCCGGCGCATCGCTGGTGCGATCGACTCCTTTTGCGAGGCACTGGCGGGCTGGCTGGCCAACGAGCTGAAGGCGGACGTCGAGCTGAGGGTGACGCAGGTCGACCAGCACACGTGGGCGGCTGCCAAGGCGCGGTTGCCCGCCGATGCGATCGCGGTCGCCGTCGAGGCGCCCTCGATCGAGCGCCAAATGCTGCTCAGCATTGAGCAGCCACTGCTGTTGCAGGCCCTGGAATGTCTGCTTGGGGGTAGCGCGGCGGGCGCGCCTGCCACACGCCACCTGACGGACATCGACTGGGTGCTTGCCCGCGGCTTGCTGGAGGGGACCGTCGGTGAGCTGTCATCCGCGTGGGGCGAGCTCGGCGGCCCCGAGCTTCTGTGCGGCGAGATCGACCTGGAGGCCGACGCGGGCGTACTCACGCCGGTCGGTGAGCCAACTTTCTCGGTGACGCTGTCAAGCACGATCGACGGGCGGCCCTCGGCGATGTCGCTGCTCGTGCCGTGGGCGGCGGTCGAGCCGGTCGCCGACAGCATCCGCGGCGTCGCCGGGGCGCCGCTGCCTGGGGACACGCACGGTCCCGATGCCCTGCGTCGCCGGCTCGCCGGCGCCCAGGTGTTGCTGCGCACCGAGGTCGCCTCGGCACAGATGCCGATCGAGCGGATGCTCGAGCTGGTGCCCGGTGCGCTCGCGGAGCTACAGGGGCGCGCCGATGACGGCGTGTCGCTGTTTGCCGAGGGTGTGTTGCTCGGGCGTGGCCGCCCGGGGCGCTCGGGCACGCGGCGCGCGATCAAGCTGCTCTCCACGAGCAGTGCCCCGACGCGTGCCGACACATACGCCAAGCTCGGGCGGGCGGAGCTCGAGCGGGCGCGCGCGAACGTCGATGGCGCACGCGAGAGCGCCGAGAGTCGCGCGATTCTGCGCAGCATCTTCGTACGTGTGTGGGCCGAGCTGGGCCGCACCCACATCCCGTTGCGGGGCGCGCTCGAGCTTGCTCCCGGCGGTGTGCTGGAGCTGGATCAGTCGGCCGATGCGCCGGTCGAGCTGTTCGTCAACGGCCTCTGTTTCGCTAACGGCAGCCTGGTCGTTACGGCCGACGGCAGCTGGGGCGTGCAGGTGGAGCGGCTGCTCTAGCGCCAGCCTCGGTCGGCCCTTCGACGCCGAGCCCTCAAGACCTTCCCGCCCGGGCCGATAACCCGGGGCGACTCTTCCTCGGAGTCGCCCCTCGATGACTAAGACGATCCCGCTTTCCCGGGCGGCCACGAAGGTGGCCGCGTTGCTGTCGGGCTGCCTGCTTGCGTGGGCGAGCCCCGCCTCCGCATTTACGCCGTCGAACTCCAAGGCGGCCACCGGCAACGGCGAAAACACGCCGCTGAATCTCAGCCAGTCTGGCGGCAGCGCCGCACACACAAGCTCGGGTGGGGCGAGCATCGTGCGCACGATCGTGGGCCTCGCGATTGTGATCGCGGTGATATGGGGCCTGTCGTGGATATTGCGCCAGGTCAAGACTGGGCGCGAGCCGCGAGTGGCCACGACGGGCCTGTCGAGCGTGGCGGCGCTGACGCTCGCCTCCGGACGCTCGGTGCACCTGGTGCGGGCGGGCAACGACTATCTCCTGCTCGGCAGTGGCGAGCACGGCCTCACGCCAATCCACCGCTACACCGAGCAGCAGGCACGTGAGGCTGGGCTGCTGCCCCCCGATGAGCTCCTGGAACCTCGCCGCCGGCGCTTGGCCCTGCCTGCTCCCTCGACGACGAGCGACGCCGCTCGCCCGCAGGCGATGCTCGAGTCAGGCGAGCGCCGCACGGACCCGATGCGGATGCCCTCGCCGTCGGCCAGTGCGGTCGAGCGCTTGCGCGAATGGACGGTGCGTCGTTGAACGTGAACTCCAGCAACGCCGTACAAATCCTGCTGCTCGTGGGCGGCTTGACGCTCGTGCCGGCGGTGCTGTTCACGGTGACGGGCTTCAGCCGGATACTGATCGTGCTCGGCTTCATCCGCTCGGCGGTGGGGCTCACCACCGAGCCCCCCAATCAGGTGCTCGTCGGCATCGCGCTATTCCTGACGATCTTTGTGATGGCGCCGACGGTCGGCGCGATCAAGCGCGACTCGATCGAACCGCTCGCCGCCAACAAGATCAGCACCACCGTCGCGCTCGAGCGCGCCGAGGAACCGATGCGCGAATTCATGTTTCGCCAAACGCGCGTGCAGGACATCTCGCTGTTCGTGAGTCTCGCCAAATCCAAGCAGCCCCACACCCGTGCGGAAGTGCCCACCGAGGTGCTGATCCCGGCGTTCATCGTCTCCGAGCTGAAGACCGCGTTTCAGATCGGCTTCCTGATCTTCCTGCCGTTCTTGATCATCGACCTGATCGTCTCCGCGACGCTCATGAGCATGGGGATGATCATGCTGCCCCCGACCTTCATCTCACTCCCGTTCAAGATCCTGCTGTTCGTGCTGGTGGACGGTTGGGATTTGATCATCAAGGCGCTCGTTCAGAGCTTCCACTACTAGGAGCCCACGCGTGAACCAGGACACCGTCGTCAACCTTGCCTCCCAAGCGATGAGCCTCGCTCTGAAGATCGCTGGGCCGCTGCTGCTGGTCGCGCTCGTGGCGGGGCTCGTGGTCAGTATTTTCCAGGCCGTCACTCAGATTCAGGAGCAGAGCCTCACGCTGATCCCGAAGATCGTGGGTATCGCGGCGGTCGTGGTTGTGCTTGGCCCGTGGATGCTCGGCCAGCTTGTGGCCTACACCACGGCCCTCTTCACGTCGATTCCGACGATGGTCGGTTCGTGATGGCAAGCCGCCCGGCGAACGAGTACGCGCGCATGCTCCCCTCCGGGCCGGCGCCTGGTGCCCTTTTGACGATGGTCGGTTCGTGAACGAGCTCCTGGGAAAGCTCGCGGGCAACGAGCTTGCCGGATTCATCCTCGTGCTCGCACGCGTGACGCCGCTGTTTTTCCTCGCGCCGCTTTTCTCCTCCTCGCTGATCCCGCCGCGGGTGCGCGGGATCATCGCGGTGGGCATCTCGATCGGGCTGACGCCGATCGCGTTGCGTGGCCAGCATGTGCCGAGCGAACCGCTGGTCCTAGCCGAGCTGGTGGTCGAGGGGATGCTGGTGGGTCTCGGTTTCGCGTTCGGGCTCGCCGCGCTGATGGCGGCGGTCGAATCGGCGGGCGGGATAATCGACGTCGTCTCGGGTTTCTCCTACGGCGAGCTGATCAACCCGATGAACGGCGGTAGCGCCGCGGTGATGGCGCGCTTCTACTCGCTGGTTGGAACGCTCGTGTTCCTGATGATCGGCGGCGACGCGTGGACGCTGCGTGGCATCAGCCGCACCTTTCAGCTGGTTCCGCTGACGAGCGCGCCGCGGATGTCCTCGCTGCTCGGCGGCGCCGAGCAGGCGTTCTCGGGCGTGCTGCTCGCCGCCGTAGAGATCGCCGGGCCGGTGCTGGTGGCGCTGCTGATAACAGATGTCGCCTTTGGCGTCGTGTCGCGCGTCGTGCCACAGTTGAACGTGTTCGCCGTTGGGTTCCCGGCGAAGGTGGCCGTCACACTGCTGGTGGCCGGGGCATCGCTGCCGTTCCTTGCAAACTGGATATCGAACCAGCTCTCTGTGAGTGTGGGCGCGGCGCTCGGCGCGCTGCACGTGGCGTGAGGCATGGCCCGCGACGAACGCACCGAGAAGGCGACTCCCAAGCACCGCAAGCGCGCGCGGGAGAAGGGGCAGGTCGCGCGCAGCCCCGATCTTGGCGGCTCGGTGGTGCTGATCGCCGGCCTGCTCGCGCTCAGCTTGATGGGTCCGCGAATCGTGGAAGCCGTCGCGGAGAGCTTTCGCGAGATCCTCTCCGACATCGCCAACCCGGCCCATGCGACCAGCGCGGCGGGACTGGCCGATCTGATGCACTCGGCGCTGTCCACGCTCGCGCTCGGGGTTGTGCCGGTTGCCGGTACCTGCATGGTGGCGGCCGTGCTCGCGGGTGTGGCGCAGGTTGGGTTCAAGCCCTCAGCGCATGCGCTTGCGCCGGACTTCCGTCGCATCAACCCCGTTTCGGGGCTGCGCAATCTGCTGGGGCCAAACGCGGTGTTCGAGGCGCTGAAGGCGGTCGCAAAGATCGCGGTGGTTGGTGCGGTGGCCACGCTCGCGTTGTTGCCCGGGCTTGCCACGCTGGCCGCGAGGGTGGGGATGCCGCCTACCGCGCTCGGCGCGTTGCTGGGCCAGAGCGCGCTGTCGATTGCCCAGCACGCCGCGTTGGCCTATCTTGTCATCGGGCTGATCGACTACGCCTGGAAGCGTCGCCGCCACGAGCGGATGCTGCGCATGACCAAGCAGGAGGTCAAGGAGGAGGCGCGCCAGTATGGCGTGTCGGCCGAGATCAAAATGGCGCAGCGCCGCCGCCAGATGCAGGCTGCGCGCGCACGCATGAT
The DNA here is from genome assembly GCA_035603375.1 of Solirubrobacteraceae bacterium. Classification (GTDB taxonomy): domain Bacteria; phylum Actinomycetota; class Thermoleophilia; order Solirubrobacterales; family Solirubrobacteraceae; genus Palsa-744. The sequence continues at coordinate 407 of DATNKN010000014.1, read as the reverse complement.
GGCCGCCGTGCCCAAAGCCGACGTGGTCGTAACCAACCCGACCCACTATGCCGTGGCGCTGGTGTACGACGGTTCGAGCACCGCGCCGGAAGTGGTTGCCAAGGGCAAGGACCTGATCGCCGCGCAGATAAGGCGCGTGGCGCAGGAGCACGACGTGCCGGTGATCGCCAACCCGCCGCTTGCCCGCGCGCTTCACTCCTCGACGGAGATCGGCCAGCTGGTGCCCCAGGAACTGTATGCGGCGGTCGCGCAGGTGCTCGCGTTCGTGTATCGCATGGCCGGGCGTAGGCGGCTCGCCTCGTGAACATGCCGAGCGTCAAGGGGCTCTTGCGCCACACCGACCTGCTAGCGGCCGTCGCCGTGGTGTGTGTGGTGACGATGCTGGTGGTGCCGCTGCCCTCGGCGCT
>DATNKN010000008.1:0-4192 GCA_035603375.1 Solirubrobacteraceae bacterium | reverse complement strand
CGCGCAAGCAGCACTCGTGACACCACAGTTCTGCGGGGTGTATACGGCAACAGCGGACTTTACGCCATGGAACACTCCGTTGACTGCGGATGCGCTCTCAGAAAGCAACTTCCAGATCACAGCAGGACCAGGCGGCAGCAGTACATCCAACTGCACAGGACCATTGCCGTTCACACCGACGATGACCGCCGGCGCCACGACCGACCAGGCAGCGGGATATACGGACTTCACGATGTTGCTGTCGCGTAACGATGGGCAGCAGCACATCGAAAAACTACAGTTCAAGACACCAGAGGGCCTGTTGGGCATGATCGCCAAGGTCCCCCTCTGTGGGGAACCACAAGCAGCCCAGGGAACATGCTCAAGCGCCTCTCAGATCGGGCATACAGTCGCCGAGGTCGGACCCGGACCATACCCGTTCGTATTGCCTGAGCCCGGTGCCCCACCAGCACCGATCTACCTGACCGGACCGTATGGGGGTGCCCCGTTCGGCTTGTCTCTCGCGGTGCCGATCGTGGCTGGTCCGTTCAATCTCGGTACCGAAGTCGTCAGAGCGAAGATCGAAGTGGACCCCCATACGAGTCAGCTAACGATCTCAACGACGGCGTTTCCGAAGACGGTGAAGGGTATCCCGACCGATATTCGCGAGATCGACGCCGTGATCGACCGGCCGGAATTCATGTTTAACCCGACGAGCTGTAACCCGATGAGCTTCTCAGGCACCGCCTACAGTTTCGAAGGAGCAACAGCACCAGTATCGAGCCATTTCCAAATGGGGTCATGTCGCAGCCTCGCGTTCAAGCCGAACTTCTCGGTATCCACCAGCGGGAAAACATCACGAGCAAGCGGCGCCAGCCTGACCGCAAAGATCGTCTACCCCACCGGGAACCTGGGAGCGAACCAGGCATCGTCCCAGTCGAACATCGCCTCGGTCAAGGTAGACCTACCAAAGCAACTACCGTCGAGGTTGACGACGTTGCAGAAGGCGTGTACTGCGGCGACGTTTGAAGCTAACCCAGCGAACTGTCCAGCGGCGTCCATTGTGGGTCATGCGAAGGCGATTACACCGGTGCTACCGGTACCGATCGAAGGACCCACATATTTCGTCTCGCACGCTGGGGAAGAATTCCCATCCCTGATAGCGGTATTGCAGGGCTATGGCGTGACCGTAGATCTGGTCGGCTCGACGTTCATCAACAGCAAAACGAACATCACGAGCAGCACGTTCAAGAACGTGCCTGACGTCCCGATCGCGAGCTTTGAACTGAACCTGCCGCAAGGCAAGTACTCGGCGCTGGCGGCGACCGGGAACCTCTGCAAGAGCAAACTCGTGATGCCTACAGCGTTCACGGGCCAGAACGGCGCGACGCTACACCAGTCCACGCCGATCGGCGTGACTGGTTGTCCGAAGTCAAAGAAGGCGAAGACAAAAGCGAAGAGTAAGGGCAAGCACTCCTCATCGAAGGCGAAGAAGAAATAGGGGGTGCGTCGCTCGTGTCGTTCCAGAAGGAGGGGATGACGGATGGCTGTTGAACGGACTGTATCTGTAGACAAGGCCGTCCCGGTGGATAGGGCTGGGCGTGAGGGTGGTCATGTCGTTGGGATGCAGCGGCGACGGTTGTTGGGTGCGACGGTCGAACAGGCGTTTGAGGATGGTGTGCAGTCGCTTACGGTCGCCACGATCTGCGAGCGGGCGGGGCTGTCGCGCCGCACGTTCTATGAGATCTTCGATGGGCGCGAGACTTGTTTGTACGCGGCGTTTGAGGATGCTGTGGAGCAGGCGATGCGCGCTGTGAGCGAGGCTGTGGCAGACGATGAGGGCGCTGGGGGAGGGCGGGGTGCCCAGAAGGTGGGTGGCACCCAGGGGGCGCGCGGTTGGCGCGAGCTGACGCGTGCCGGTCTGATGGCGTTTCTCTGCTTCCTTGACCGCGAGCCAGGTATGGGGCGCCTGTTGGTCGTAGAGGCGCTTGGCGCGGGCCACCAAACGCTCGAAGCCCGCAGGCGCGGTATCGCCCAAATCATCACCCACATAGACAAGGGACGCACGGAAACAAGAGCGGGGCGCGAACCGCCACCCTTGACGGCCGAGGGGGTCGTCGGCGCCGTCTTCAGTGTCATCCATGCCCGTATGTTGCAGCGTGACCCGCAACCGCTGGTCGAGCTGTGTGGATCGCTGATGGCGATGATCGTCCAGCCCTATCTTGGCGTCGCGGCCGCCCAGAAGGAGCTAGAGCGGCCCGTACTCGTAACGGAACAGCCCGCGGTCCCGAGGTTGCCTGCCGACCCGTTCAAGGATCTCTCGCTGCGCTTCACCTATCGTACGGCGCGTGTGCTCTCGACTATCGCTGAGGTGCCTGGCGCGTCGAGCAAACGAGTAGCCACCGCGTCTGGGATCGTGGATCCCGGGCAGGCGTCGCGTTTGCTCACGCGCCTACAGCGCCATGGACTGATCCAGGACACGGGCGTTGGTCCCGCCAAGGGCATGGCGCGCGCCTGGACTCTTACCGAGCGTGGAGAGAGCATCCTCCAAGCCACAGGACAGGCATAACCCCGACTCCCCAGCCACTCGCCGCGGTGGCGAAAGTCGGCGTTGGTGTTCGGTAGACGAGCGTCGTGGTGTATGATTGGTGTATGAGTACCGTGCGGACGAACATCGAACTTGAGGACACCTACGTCCAGGCGATCATGGATCGTTATGGCGTGCGCACCAAGACCGCTGCCGTCGACCTTGCACTGCGTCATCTGGCGGGGCAGCCGATGACACGCGAGGAAGCGCTTGAGATGCAGGGTGCCCACGCGATCGTCGATCTTCCCGAGGATACGCCGCCGCACGCAGCCGCGTGATCCTGGTCGACAGCTCTGCATGGGTTGAGTACGACCGCGCGACTGGTAGTCCCGCGCACCTTCGCCTCACGGGACTGATCGAAGCGGACGGTCCGATCGCGGTCACCGAGCCGGTGATCATGGAGGTCCTGGCGGGTGCGCGTGACGATCGGCGGGAGAACGATCTGCGCCGTCTGCTCAGGCGCTTTGAGATGCTGGGCCTCGATCCCGCGAGTGACTTTGATGGCGCCGTGCGGATCTATCGCCGCTGCCGTGGCGCCGGCATCACTCCACGTGGGATGCTCGACTGCCTGATCGCGACGGTAGCGTGGCGTCGAGCCGCAACGTTGCTCGCCCACGACGCCGACATGGATCGTGTCGCGCGCGTCATCGGCATCGAGCTCGACGAGGCATCGCTACGCGTGTAGAGGAGTTGGCCCATGCCCGGTCGTCCCCAATCGCCCAACCGCAGGCACAGGACAGGCATAACCCAGACCCACCAGCGAGCCGTCGCGGCTGCTACGTTGGGCGGCATATGAGCGGCGAGGAGAGCAAGGAGCCGAGCGAGGATGATCGTCCCGGAGGCGAGCGTGAGTTTCCCGACGATGTTGAGGCGCGCCACGGCTACGAGCGCGACGACGAACACGAGGACGACGACGAGGCCCAAGACGTAGAAGAGGATGAGGACGACGAGGATGACGAGAGCTTTGAGACCGTCACGATCGAGATCAGCGGCCTCTCGCTCTACACGCACCACGGCGTAACCGAGGCCGAGCGCGAGATCGGCCAGCGCCTGCTGATCGACCTGCGTCTGGACGTCGGCGAAACCGACGCCACCGTCACCGATCGCGTGCAGGACACGGTCGACTATGCCGAGGTCTGCCAGCTCGTGGCGTTGGTGGCTCAGCAGCGCTCCTACAAGACCTTGGAGCGGCTGTGCTCGGCGATCGCCGACCGCCTGCTCGGCGACTTCGACCTGGAAGGGGTCTGGGTCAAGGCCTCCAAGCCCGAGCCGCCGATCCCGTTGCCGGTGGACGACGTATCGGTTGAGGTTTGGCGCGAGGCCGCGGAGTAGCGCGCCACGACGGCCATAGACAAGCAGGCACCACACACGTTTTCTCAAGTGACTTGACAGCAAGCACCACTTGCGGTATAAAGAGCCATGCATCTGCAATCCTCAGGGGTTGCGGGGCCCCGTTCAGGGGCAGCAAACATAAGGTCGGGTTGGGTTTGGCCCCTGTGGTCTGACTTCTAACCGGTTTTGGCAGGGCCCTTGGGAGAGGGACCGGGTCGTTTTTGAGAGAGGGTTGTTTTTCGCGTGGTTTCTTTGGGGAATAGCGTTGTTGAGAGTCCGTGTGCTCACGGTGCT
>DATNKN010000451.1:0-13540 GCA_035603375.1 Solirubrobacteraceae bacterium | reverse complement strand
AGGCGATCCGAGAGCGTCTCGCCGGCGGCGCGGGCTCGTAGACGAAGACGCTCGGCAAGGCTGTCATCGAGACGAACAGACACGTTTACCGACATGTATGCAATGTAGCACGATGTCGTAGAGAGCCATACACGCATCTGCTCAGGACGCGTCCCGCTTCTGCCTCGGCGTCGGATCAGGGGATATGCGGCCCATTATCTTCCCTGCGATCGCCCGCATACGGCGAGTCCGCGAATGGACCCGGCGGCTACGAGCGTTGCGAGACGTATGGGGAGGGAGAGCGTGTTTCCCCCTCGCTTGAGGGGACTGGCGACCTCGACGTGAGCGCGTTGTCGGCCGGCGTCAGTGCCTGAGCACCTGCGCTACCGAAGTCCTGCCGAGTGCGCGTCAGCTCCGAAGCGCCTAGGTGTAGTTCCCGAGGGAGTTTCACCCAGGGCATATTATGTAATTTGAACCGTTCGGCTCACAGAAATCATTTTGGGGATTGCGAACCTGGAGCGTGCCCCGCGCTGGAGCTCGGACGTGAGTGTCTCTGGTCCAGTTACAGCAGCCCCAGCGCGCTGCCCACCCCGTGCACGAGGTTGAACAGCGGCTGCGGAATGATGCCGAGGAAGATCGTGGCCGCGGCGGCGAGCACGGCTACGAAAGTTAGCTCTGGTTGTGTGTGCCGGCTGGACGCTACCGCGGTGCCTGCGCCCGCGGGATCATCGGCGGGTCCGCCCTCGTCGTCCAGCTCGGGCGAGCCGCCGGCGATCGCGGGTAGCGGGTCGCTGCCCGGTGACGGTCGGTCGGCCGGCGTGGGGGCGCCGGCGGTGGCGCCGCTCATCCACATTGTCGCGATCACCGGCAGGTAGTAGCCGAGGGAGATCATCGAGCCGACCACGATCACCACGCCGAGCCAGGTGTAGCCGCCCGCGACGCTGGCATCGATCAAGTAGAACTTGCCGATGAACCCCGCGGTGGCGGGGATGCCGGCGAGCGCGAGCATCGAGATCGTCATCGGCCATGCGAGCCACGGGTGCTGGCGGCCGAGGCCGGCGAGCGATTGGATGCTGTCGCCGAGTTCGGTTTCGCGCTCGCGGGCGATTATCACCGCGAAGGCGGCCATGTTCATCGCCACGTACACGGCCAGGTAGAACACGGTGGCCTGCGCGCCGAGGCGGGTGGCCACGACAACGCCGGCGAGTATGTAGCCGGCCTGGGCGACCGAGGAGTAGGCGAGCATCCGCTTCAGCGAGGATTGGCCGAGCGCGCCGACGTTGCCGACGAGGATTGTGATCGTCGCCAGCGTTGCCAGCGCCGGGCCCCAGCTGGCGTGGGCTTCGATCAGCGCGACGTCGAACAGGCGCAGGAGCACGCCGAGCGCGGCGACCTTGGTGGCGACCGCCATGAACGCGGTTATCGGAGTGGGCGCGCCCTCGTATACGTCTGGTGTCCACTGGTGGAAGGGCGCCACCGAGGCCTTGAACGCGAGCCCTGCCACGCACAGCGCGATCCCGGTCAGGAGCATTGCGTTGGTGGCCAGCCCGCTGGTCGTGATCGCGCTTGAGATCGCGCTGAAGTCGGTTTGGCCGGTTGCGCCATACAGGAGTGCCAGCCCATACAGCAGCGTGGCGGACCCAACCGAGCCGACGATCAGGTACTTCAGGCCCGACTCCAGCGAGCGCTCGCGGCGCATTTCGGTGGCGCACAGCACATACAGCGGGATCGACAGAAGCTCCAGTCCGAGAAACAGCGACACAAGGTTCTGGGCGGCGCCGAGCAGTGCCATGCCGCCGATCGCCGTCAGCAGCATCGAGTGAAACTCGCCGTGCGAGGCTTCGGTGGCGGCCTGCGAGCGCCACGCGAGCAGCACCGTAGCGATCCCGCCGACCGCCAGGATCATCGTGAGCACGAGCGAGAGTTGGTCGATGCGCAGCGCTCCCGACACGACCGACTCGGGCGTGTTCCAGCGCCAGATCGACAGGCCAATGCTCGCGCCGAGCGCGACGATCGCGAGTGTGGGGACGACTTGCTGGCGAATGGTGCGCGAGCCCAGCAGGCCGACCATCAGCACCACGATCGCCCCGCCGAGCAGCGCGATCAGCGGCGAGAGCGCGGCGAAGTCGACGTGCGGGCCTTTGAGGTGTGCGGTGGCCAGGTCGGCGGTGTAGGGGTTGAAGGTCATCTTTCGCTGCCTTCTCCACCGGTTTCGACCGTTCCGGTTTCGTTGGATGTACCGGCTGTGCCCTGCCTCTGACCGGCGTCGCCCGAGGCTTCCTCTGTCACAGCCCGCGGTTCGCTAGTGGCGACGGGTGTCAGGCTCGGGGTGAGTGCGGCGTGGGCTGCCGCGACCGATGCGCTGGCCGAGCTTTCCGAGCGCTTCAGCGCCCCCTGCGGGTAGAGGGCGAGGAACACAATCACAGCGAGCAGGGGCACGAGCACAAGGGCGTCCATGCGCGTGATCTCGCGCGATTTGACGTCCTTGCCGACGCGATTGTGCATCGCGCGGATGAACACCCGCAGTGCATACACGCTTGCCATCACAACGCCCGAGAAGGCGATGATCGCGATCGCGAGCTTGGCTTTGAACACGCCGAGCAGGATCAGGAACTCGCCGACGAAGTTGGCCGAGCCGGGCATCGCCAGCGTGGCGAGCGCGACCACCAGGAAGATCGTGGCCAGCAGCGGCGCACGGAAGGCGATGCCGCCCATGTCGCGAATGTCCTGCGAGCCGCCCGCGCGCGCCGACAGTAGCGCGATGATGAAGAAGATCGGCGCCACCACCAGGCCGTGGTTGACCATCTGCAGCAGCGCGCCCTGGGCGCCCTGGGGGTTCAGCGCGAAGATCCCCAGCGTGATGAACCCGAGCTGGGCGATTGACGAGTAGCCGGCGATCAGGCGCGCGTCGGTTTGCGTGAAGGCCACCGCCGAGCCGTACACGATCGAGCACAGCGCCAGGATCAGCATCAGCGTCTGGAAGTGCGCGGCGCCCTGCGGGAACAGCGGCAGCACGATCGCCAGGAAGCCATACGCGCCGACCTTGGAGAGCACGCCGCTGAACACCATCAGCACCTCGATCGGCATCGCGCGATACCCGTCGGGCATCCAGCCGTGCAGCGGGAACGCGGGCATCTTCACGAGGAACGCGGCCGCGAAGAACAGGAAGATCCACTCCTGCGAGCCGGTGCTCAGCGGCAGGCCCTGGAGCTGGGAGAGCACGAACGTGACGTGTCCGCCGTTCTGCTCGCCCGCGAGCACGCCCGTGGCGATCGCGGCGGCCAGCATCAGCAGCGAGCCGACCAGCGTGTAGATGACGAGCTTGATCGTCGCTTTCACGCGGTCCGGTCCAGTGCCCCAGCCTCCGATGAGGAAGTAGAAGGGGATCAGCATCAGATCGAAGAACGCCACGAACAGCGCCAGGTCCTGGGCCAGGAAGGCACCGAGCACGGCCGACTCGGCCAGCATGAAGTTGAAGTAGAAGAGCCTTGGCCGGTCCCATGTGCGCAGGTTCGCGGCCAGCACCGCCGCGAAGAACAGCAGCGCTGTCAGCCCGACGAGCAGCACGTTCAGGCCGCTCACGCCGAGCTTGTAGTGGATGCCCAGTTCGGCAATCCACACGATGTCGGTCACGTCCTTCAGCCCGTGCGAGCCCGGGCCGTATTGGGCGATGTAGCCGATCGCGAGACCCAGTGCGCCGAGCGAGCCGAGCAGAGCGAGCACGCCGGGCACGCCCCACTTGCTCGGAGGTGCCTCAGCGGGGGAGTGGTCAGCTGAGACCGTTCCCAGGTCCGTGCCGGCAACGGCGCCGCGGCCACGTGCGAGGCCGGCGAACAGCGCGCCGAGCAGCCCGCATGCGGCGGGCAGCCAGATCAGGATTGAAAGAGGGGGCATGGGCTGGGAGGAGGGGAGTGGTTGGCTGGGGTTTCGGGTTTGAGTGCGTGCGAGTTGTGAGGAGGTTCGGTTATGCCTGCAGCAGGAAGTAGAGGCCGAGTGCCGACACGCCGAGCACGAGCAGCGCGGCGTAGTAGCGCAAGAGCCCGGTTTGCGCGGCGCGCACCGACGCCGAGCACGCGCGCACGATTGCGGTCGCGCCGCCCACGATCGCACCGTCCACGAGCACGCGCTCGACGGTGGTGGTGGCGAAGCGTCCGGCCGCCGCGGCGGGCTTGACGACGATCGCGTCGATCAGCTCGTCGAAGTACCACTTGTTGAACGACAGCTCATACAGCGGCTTGAAGCGTGTTCGCGCGGCCACAGCGATCGAGGGCTGCTTGACCCAGATGCGGTAGGCGATCGCGATGCCGCTGAGGCCGAGCACCGTGCCGAGCGCCAGCCCGAACCACAGCAGGCCGTCGCGGGTGTGCACCGTGTAGAGCGTCGAGCCGTAGAAGCTCGGTTCGAGGAATTTGTCGATCACGTAATCGACGTTGGGGATCTGCACGAGGCCCGCGCCGACCGCGCCGATCGCGAGGATGCTCATCGCCACGCGCATCGGCAGTGCCCGCTCGGCGATCGCGTGCGTCGGGCCGGGGAAGCCGACGTCGGTGTCCTCGACCTCGCCGTTGGCCGGGTTGGTGGGCTGCGGCGGGTGGTAGAGGTGGCCGCCTTCAAGCTCGGAGGCCTGCTCCACCGGGTCGCCGTAGAAAGCGCGGAAGATCATGCGGAACGTGTAGATCGCTGTCATGAACGCGCCGATGTAGCCAAACACGTACAGCGCCCAGTGCCAGCCGCCGCGCTCGCCCGTCACGAGCAGGATCTCGTCCTTGGAGAAGAACCCCGAGAAGGGAGGAATGCCCGACAGTGCCAGCCCGCCGATCACAAAGCAGGCGAACGTGAACGGCATCGCCTTCTTGAAGCCTTTCATCTTCTCCAGCGACTGCTCGCCGCCCATCGCGCCAATGATCGACCCGGCGCCCATGAACAGCAGCGCCTTGAAGAACGCGTGGGTCATCAGGTGGAACAGGCCGGCGGCGTAGGCGCCGACCGAGACGCCCATGATCATGTAGCCGATCTGCGACATCGTCGAGTAGGCGATCACGCGCTTGATGTCGGTCTGTGTCAGCGCGATCGTGGCGGCGATCACGAGCGTCGCGCAGCCGACGATCGCCCCGACGTCCTGCGCGGCGGGCGCCAGTTCGAAGAACGGGTGCATGCGCGCGATCAAGTACACGCCGGCGGTAACCATCGTGGCGGCGTGGATCAGCGCGCTGACGGGCGTTGGTCCCTCCATCGCGTCCGGGAGCCAGGTGTGCAGCGGGATTTGCGCGGACTTGGCAAACGCGCCCACGAGCAACAGCAGGCAGCCGGCGGTCACGTCGCCTTCGCCGCTTGTGAACACGTGCGGCGCGGCATCGAACGCCTTCAGGAAGTCGAGCGTGCCCGTGTGCTTGAACAGGAAGAACGTGCCCAGCACGAGGCCGACGTCGCCGACGACGTTGATGACGAACGCCTTGATGCCCGCTTTGGTGGCGGTGCTGCGCCGGTACCAGAAGGAGATCAGCAGATACGACGCGGCACCCACGAACGCCCAGCCCACGATCAACAGCAGGAAGTTGCCCGCGAGCACCAGCAACAGCATCGAGAACACGAAGAAGTTGAGGTAGGCGAAGTAGCGCGCAAACCCTTTGTCGGCGTCCATGTAGGACACCGAGTAGAGGTGAATCGTGCTCGACACGCCCGTGACGATCAAGATCATGAACACCGACAGTGGGTCCACCAGGATCGACATCTGCGCGTCGATTCCCGCCGTGCTCGCGTAGTTCCACAGCGAGGACACCAGCTGGCGATCGTGGGGGGCGTGGCTCTGCAGCGAGATCAGCGCGCCCAGCGCGGCCAGGAAGGCGAGGAAGATCGCGGCCGTGCCAATCCAGCCGGCGGTGCGTCCGGGCAGCACGCGATACCCGCCACCGATAACAATCGTGCCAAGCAGCGGGAAGGCGAGTACCAGCCAGCCGTACGTTGTCGTGCTCACAGGGACAGCCCCCCGAGTACCGACCCGAACGCCAAGGCGCACACCGGCAAAGCCCTCTTTGTCATCGCTTGAGCAGCCCTCCGCTGATGGCGCAGGGCGCCGCTGTCATCGCACAGAACGAACAGCAAATCCTCACCCCTGCAGCTCTCGAAGCTCATCGACGTCGATTGGCAGGCGTCGGCGGTGGATCGCCACGATCATGCCGAGCCCGATGCACACCTCGCATGCGGCCACCGTCATCACGATCAGGGCGAGAATCTGTCCGTCGCCGTTGCCCCACATGCGCGAAAACGCGACCAGCGAGAGGTTGGCGCCGTTGAGCATCAGCTCCAGGCACAGCAGCACCACGAGCGGGTTGCGGCGGGTCATCACGCCGAATGCGCCCACGCAAAACACGATTGCCGAAACGGCCAGATACCAGCCGATGTTCACCAGCCGCTCCTGCTCGCTTGTCCGTTCCCCGCGACGGGGGGTCCGCCGACCCGGGAGCCCTCGTCTTGGGGGCTCCCGTCGGGCTCTGCCACGCCGCCCGCACGCGAGCGCGCGAGCGCGAGTCCTTCGACGCCCTCGGTCATCGTGCCGGTGCCGCGCGGGCGCAGGATGTCAAGCGGTGTCAGCACCGCTTCGTCGTCGTCCTCGAGTCCGCCGCGCCTGCGTGCGAGCACGACGCCGCCGACGGCCGCGACCAGCAGCAGCAGCGAGGCTGTCTCGAACACGAGCAAAAAGCGTGTCAGCAGCAGGTTGCCGATATAGGCAGGCGTGCCATAGGTGCGCGGCCCGGGTGCGTAGGGGGCGCCTTCGCTTGACACCATCTTCAGTCCGCTGCCGAGCAGTGCTATGAACAGCTCAACCAGCAGCAGTCCCGCGAACAGCGCGCCGGTCGGCTTGCGCCCGTCCACCCCGCGTGAGCGCGGGCGGCGCGTGAGCCGACCGCCAAGCGACTGCTCCTCGTCGCCGACGTAGGCAACCACGAACACATACAGCACCATCACCGCGCCCGCATACACCACAACCTGCGCGGCGGCCACGAATTCGGCGCGCAACAGCAGGAACAGCACAGCCAGTGACAGCAGGTGGCCGACGAGCGCCAGCACCGCATAGAAGGGGTTGCTGAAGCTGACAACGCCGATCGCGCCCGCGATCACGCCGATCGCGGCTATGAAGAACAACACGGCCGACATCCCTAGCGCGCCCCTTTTTTTGGGACAGCTGCACGTTCGAGCCTGTACGCCGTGCGTAGCGCCATCACTCGCCCTCCCGGCGTAGCGGGGTACGCTCGAGCGGCTCGGCAAGCAACATCTCCTTGGTGAAAATGAGGTCCGAGCGGCTGTAGTCGGACATCTCGTAATCGTGGCCCATCGTAATCGCGTCAAACGGACACGCCACCTCGCAATATCCGCAAAAGATGCAGCGCGACAGGTTTATCTCGTACACCGCCGCATACCGCTCGCCCGCGGACACCTTCGTCTCCGGTGTGTTCTCGGCGGCAACCACCCTGATGCAATCCGCGGGGCAGGCGGCGGCGCACAGCGAGCATCCCACGCACTTCTCAAGGCCGGTGTCCTCGAAGCGGTGCAGCTTGTGCCGTCCCCTGAAGCGCGGATACACCGGTGTCTTCTCCTCCGGATACTCGAGCGTCACGGGTTTCTCGAGCATCCGCCCAAACGTGGTCTTCAGCCCGCGCAGCGTTTCGCCGAACGCGCGATAGGTGCTGCGCGCCGCGCCCGGTGGGGGAGTGCGCATTACCTGGATGACGTCCTTGCCCGGGTCCCAGGTCATGCGGCGCCCCGGTGGTGGCCGTCGGCGAGGCGGGTGAGAAGTGTTGGTGTCATTTGTGCGTCACCACGACAAGCACCGCCGTTACCAGGGCGTTCAGCGTCGCCAGCGGCAGCAGAATCTTCCAGCCAAAGCTCATCAGCTGGTCGTAGCGCAGGCGTGGGAGCGTGGCCCTCACCCAGATGAACAGGAACGTCACCAGCCCCATCTTCGCCAGCACCACGAACGGGTCCACCCAGCCGGGCGGGTGAATACCGAACGGCAGCAACCATCCGCCGAGAAACACGGTCGTCACTACACCGGAGACGACCAACACGTTTAGGTACTCGGCGAAGTAGTAGGAGGCAAAGCGCCCGCCGCCGTACTCGGTGTTGTACCCGCCCACCAGCTCCGCGTCGGCCTCCACCAGATCGAACGGTGCGCGGTTGGTCTCCGCGAAGCCGGCCACCAGAAACACGATGAACCCGAAGAACTGTGGCACGACGTACCACATGCCCTGCTGGGCTTGCACGATCCCCGTCAGCGACAGCGTGCCGGCGGTAAAGATCACACCGACCAGCGCCAACCCCTGCGACACCTCATAGGAGATCAGCTGTGCCGCTCCGCGCATCGCGCCGAGGAACGAGTACTTCGAGCCCGAGGACCAGCCGCCGAGCATGATGCCGTAGAACGCCACCGCGCCGAAGGCAAACAGATACAGCGGGCCGATCGACACGTCGATGCCATACAGCCCCACGGGAGTGCCGAAGATGTTCTGCACGTTGCCAAACGGGATGATCGCGAACGCCGCCACCGCCGTCATGATCGAGATGGTTGGCGCCAGCGCGAACAGGAACCCAGTCGAGGTGCTGGGGCGGAACTGCTCCTTGGTAAGCAGCTTCACGATGTCGGCAAGCGGCTGCAGCGCACCGTAGGGCCCCACGCGGTTGGGGCCGTAGCGAGCCTGGAAGCGCCCGAGCAGCTTCCGCTCGGCGAGCAGCACGATTGGCACCAACTGCAGACCGACGGCGAAGATTACGATCGCCTTGACGATCTGTATCCACCACGCTTCGTAGTACCCGACGATCGCGAGGCTCACGAGGCCACCGCCACTTCGCGCTCGTGGGGCTTCACGCCGCGGCCGCCGATCTCCTCGAGCGTCAGCCCGGCGTACCGCGGTACCGCGTCGAACAGTTGTTGCGATGCCATCGCGCCGCTTTGTATCTCAACGTCGAGGCCGATGCGCCGCGCCAGCTCGGCGAGCACCTGCCACTCCGCGCGGCACTCGCCCGGATGGGCCGCTGCCTGACGCAGGCGCTGGATGCGCCCGTCGGGGTGCACGATCGTGCCCTCCTTCTCCGCATAGGCGCCGGCCGGAAACACGACATCGGCGTGCTCGCGCAGCGCGTCGGTGAGGAAAGTCGCGTGGCTGATGACGGTGGTCGCCCGCTCGAGCGCCCGCTCCCACTCCTCCCCGGCCCGGTCGGCTCCGAGCAGATACGCGCAGCTCAGCTCGCCCTCGCCCAGCGCTCGTGCGATCCCGATCGCGTCCAGGCCATCCTCGGCGAGCGCGCTCAGCCCCGGCCCGGCATTTGGCAGCACTCCCGCTTCGCGCAGTCCGCGCCCATTGGCTCGTGCTGGGATTTCGAGCAGCCCCGCGCCCTTCGTGTCGGCCAGGTTCAGCGTGCTCGCCAGGTCGAGCAGTGCCTGTGCGGCCCTTGCGCCGTCGGGCCCGGCTGTGAGCCGCTCGCCCCACAGCACCACGACCTCCGCGCCCGCGTCGTCTGCGGGGCCGGTCGCCCTCAGCTTCGCCGCAAGCTCTTGGGCAGAGCGCTCATCGAGCAGGTCTGCCGCGGTGGCCGGCACGAGCTTCATGCCGTGGCGACGCACGCCCTTGCGCAGTCTCAGGTCGAGGATCGCGGCGTCCTCGATCGGGTTGCAGTCGAGCACCAGCACCGCATGGGCAAACTCCAGGTCGCTGACGCTCGCCTGCAGGTTCGGCTCGGCCAGCGCCCGGTGCAGCTCGAGCGGCAGCGTACCCGCCACGCGCGAGTCGATGTGCGGGGAGTCCAGGCCCTCGCGCATGATGCGGCTCAGCAGCAGGCCCTCCTCGTTGGTCGCCCCCCCGCCGACGATCGCGCCGGTGGCAGCGCCCGCACGCTTCAGGCGTGTAGCGGCCTCCTCCAGCGCGCGCTCCCAGGAGACGGGTCGCAGCTCGCCACCGTCGCGCAGCAACGGCTCGGTCACGCGTCCCTCGCCACCGAGTCTCGGGTAGGCAAAGCGCCCGCGGTCGCACAGCCAGCCGTCGTCCACCTCCGAGTGGTCGCGTGCCAGCACGCGCAAGATGCGCTCGTCGCGCACCGTCAGCGTCACGTTGCACTGCGCGGGGCACAGGGTGCACACCGAGCCCGCGTCCTCGATGTCCCATGGGCGCGCCCGGAAGCGATACTCACGTGAGGTCAGCGCTCCCACCGGGCACAGCTCGACAATATTGCCGCTGAACGGGGCCACATATGGGTGTCCGTCGAAGGTGGACACGTAGGAGTGCGCGCCGCGCTCGAGCAGCACGAGCTGGTAGTCCTCGGAGATCTCCTGGCTGAAGCGCACGCAGCGGTAACAGAGGATGCAGCGCTCGCGGTCGATCGCGATCTCCGGCGAGAGTTCCAGCGGCTTTACGAAGTGACGCTTTTCCTCGACAAAGCGTGTCTTGCCCGGGCCCCAGCCGAACGTTATGTCCTGCAGCGGGCACTCGCCGCCCTTGTCGCACACGGGGCAGTCCAGGGGATGGTTTATGAGCAGGAACTCGACCACCGACTGTTGCGCGGTCTTCACGCGCTCAGATTCGGTGTTTACCACCATGCCGTCCTTCACCGGCGTCGAGCAGCCTGTCTGCAGCTTGGGGATACCCTCGATTTCGACCAGGCACATGCGGCAGGCGCCGACTGGGTTGCCCAGCTTGGGCTCGTAGCAAAACACTGGGATCTCCACGTCGCCCAGCTTGGCGGCGTCTACGAGCATCGCGTTTTCCGGTGCCTGCACCTCGCGGCCGTCGATTGTGAAGGTGATTGTTTTGGGCTCGGGCCTAGGCATGGGCGCTTACCCCCCCGGCGAGGGCCGGCTCGGGCTCGGCCGGGGCGAGGTCGTTACGGGCGCGGGCCTGCTCGATGTGGGTTTCGAACTCGTCGCGGAACTTGGCAATCATTGAGCCGATTGGCATTGCCATCGCGTCGCCCAGGACGCATAGGCAGTTGCCGATTATGTGCTCCTGCACGGAGGCCATAATCTCTATGTCCATTGGCGTCGCGGTGCCGTTGTCTATGCGTTCGAGCATCTTCACGGTCCAATTTGTGCCCTCGCGGCAGGGGGTGCACTTGCCGCAGGACTCGTGCCGGTAGAACTTCGCGACCTTCAGCGCCACGTCGAGGATCGGGGTGGAGTCGTCCACGACGATGATCGCTCCCGAGCCGAGCATCGAGCCGGCCTTGGCCATCGAGTCGAAGTCGTAGGGGAGGTCCAGATCCCCAGCGGTCAGCACCGGCGCTGAGGAGCCGCCCGGGAACCAGCACTTGACCTGGCGCCCCTCCGGCGGGCCGCCGGCAAGGCCATAGATGATCTCGCGCGAGGGCGTGCCCAGCTCGATCTCGTAGTTGCCCGGCCGCTGCACGTGGCCCGAGACGGACACAAGCTTGGTGCCTTTGGAAGTGTCGGTGCCGAGTTTCGCGTACTGCTCGCCGCCCATCGCGATGATCGCTGGCACGGTCGCGAGCGTCTCGACGTTGTTGATCAGCGTCGGCCCCTGATAGAGGCCCTGGTTGGCGGGGAACGGCGGCTTCAGACGCGGGTTGCCGCGCTTGCCTTCAAGCGAATCGAGCAGGCCCGTCTCCTCGCCGCAAATGTAAGCGCCCGCGCCGCGATGCACAACCAGCGAGAGCGAGTGCCCGGATTTCAGGATGTCCTCGCCGATGTAGCCCGCCTGTGTCGCTTCGGCGAGCGCGGCGTCGAGCATGTCGGCCTGGCGCACATACTCGCCGCGGATGTAGATGAACGAGCGACTCGCGCCGGCGGCGTAGGAGGCGATCACGATCCCCTCGATCAGCATGTGCGGGGACTTCTGCATCAGTTCACGGTCCTTGAACGTGCCGGGCTCCGACTCGTCCGCGTTGCACACCAGGTACTTGTCGATCGACCCTTTGGGCAGGAACGACACCTTCTTGCCCATCGCAAACCCCGCGCCGCCACGCCCGCGCAACCCGGAGCTTTCGAGCTGGGCGAGTACCTCCTCGGGCGTCATCTCAAGGGCCTTGCGCAACGACTCGTACCCGCCTCGCTTGGCATACACCTCGAGCGTGGCGAGGCCCGGCTCGTCGATGTCCTTGAACAGCAAGATGTCGCTCACGACTCGCCTCCCTCGATCGGGTGGGAAGGGTACGCCCGCGAGTTCGCGTTCGGGTCGGCCACGATGCGCGTGGAGAGCTGCTTGTCCGCCAGCACCGGGCGCCCGGCGCGTACGTCCTCCAGCAGCCGCGGCACGTCCTCGGGTGCGAGCGGGCCGACATACACGCCATCCACAGAGGCCATCGGGGCGATGTCGCACGCGCCCAGGCACTCGAACGCGCGCACGTTGAACTCCGGGTCATCGCCCGCGCCGTCGCGCATCGCCTCATACAGCTCGCCCGCGCCGCGCAGCGAGCAGGAGATGTTGGTGCACACATACACGCTGTGGCGCCCCACCGGCTCGGTGTCGAGCATGTCGTAGAAGGTCGCCACGGCGTCCAGGTAGGCGGGGGTGAGGGCCATCACGCAGGCAACCTGGTCGATCGCCTCCGGCGAGCACCAGCCGTGCACGCGCTGCGCCGCCGCCAGCGCCGGCAGTGCGGCCGAGCGGCTATCCGGATACAGCGCCATGTGCCGCTCGATCTCCCCGCGCAGCTCGGCCGGCACCTGCACCTCCTGCGGGCTCGGCACGAGCGCCGCGTCCTTGGCGGGATCGACCGGCTCATACCACCCGGGCACGCGCGAGCCGCCCTCAAAGCGCTTGACGCTCACCGGTCTATCCCCCCCAAGATCGGGTCGAGCATCGCCAGAGTGGCGATCATGTCGGCGATGTAGGACCCCTCGGCCATGTGCGACAGCGCCTGTAGATTCACGAAGGAGGGGTCGCGCATGTGCACGCGCGCGGGCTTCGACGACCCGTCGGAGCGCACGAAGCAGGCCAGCTCGCCGCGCGGGCTCTCGATCGGGTAGTACACCTCGCCCGGTGGTACCCGGAAGCCCTCGGTGACCAGCTTGAAGTGGTGGATCAGCGCCTCCATCGAGGTTGCAAGCTCGTGGCGCGGAGGCAGCGCGATCTTGCGGTCGGTCGTGATGTGCGGGCCCTCGGGCAGTCCGTCGAGCGCCTGGTCGATGATCTTCACCGACTCGTAGATTTCCGCCACGCGCACGGCGAAGCGGTCGTAGTTGTCTCCGACTGTGCCCACCGGGATCTTGAAGTCGAAGTCGTCGTAGGAGGAGTAGGGAGCGGCCTTGCGCAGGTCCCATGGGTTGCCGGCCGCGCGCAACAGCGGGCCGGTCACACCCAGGCTCAGCAGCGTGTCGGCATCGACAGCACAGGTTCCGCGCAGACGCTCGAGGATGATCTGGTTGGCGTTGAGGATCGCCCCGTACTGGTCGGCGCGGCCGGGCATCACTTTCGTGAAGGCGCGCGCCTTCTCCACGAACCCGGCCGGGATGTCCTCGATCACGCCGCCCACCTGGAAGTAGCGCGTGTGCATACGCGCCCCGGAGGACATCTCGAACAGGTCGAGAATCAGCTCGCGCTCGCGCAGGCAGTAC
>DATNKN010000423.1:0-6591 GCA_035603375.1 Solirubrobacteraceae bacterium | reverse complement strand
GAGCCACACCGGCAGCCGCTCGGGCTCGCCGTCGGCGTGCACCGTGAGCGAACCGGGCAGCAGTCCGAGCCCGGCGAACGGCTCCGGGGGGCCGCTGGAGCGTGTGATCCCGCCCTCAAACCAGCACATCGCACCAGCGCTGATTCCGGCAAGCACGGTGCCCTGCTCCCAGGCATCGATGAGCAGCCGGTCGAGCTCGTGTGCGCCCCAAAGAGCGAGCAGGTTGCGCATCGATCCGCCCCCGACATACACGATGTCCTGGGCGAGTACGACCTCCCGCAGCGAGCCCTCCAGGTCGCCCAGCCGAAACAGCGAGATGTGCGACGGCTTGCACGCGCGCCCGCCAAATCGCGCGTAGAAAGCATTGATCTGGGTGGTCGTGTCGCCGGATGCCGTCGGCAGGAACAGGATTCGCGGATCGCGCTCACGCGACAGCGACAGCACGAAATCGTCGAGCAGCGGGTTGGTTGGCTCCATTGTGAAGCCGCCACCGCCCATCGCGAAGATCGCGCGTCGCTCGGCTCCGGGGGAGGGGGGAGCGCTCATGCTGGCGCGACCATGCCCGCGCGCGGCCCGGTCGGATCCGGTGGCGGGCTCACGCGGCCGCGACCGCTCGATTGGCGCGCAGCGTTCCGCCGCCCGCGTCCTTGCTCTTGCTCTTGCCCGCGCCGGCACCCAGATAGGACACGCTGAGCGCGTCCTCGACGACCTGCTTGTCGACCACTTCCACGCGGTAGGCGCCGCCGTCGGGGCGCGAGCTGACGACCCGCTCGAGGCTGGTGTCGCGGAAGTGCAGCGCCACGCCGTCGTCCACCGCGAACCCTGGGCGCATTCCTTCGCTCACGAGGCTGTGATACTCGGCGCGCCGGGCCGGCTCGGCGTCGTAGTGCACACAGTTCGAGTATGGCAACAGCCCCAGCCCGCGCACGCGTCGTGGAGGACCGTGGAACGCGCTGAGCGCCTCGTCGAACCAGCACAGCGATCCGGCCGAGGGCCCACACAGCACGATCCCCTCGCGCCAGGCGGTGCGCAGGATCTCATCCAGCCCGTGTGCGCGCCACACGCCGAGCATGCTCACGACGTTGCCGCCGCCGACGTAGATCAGGTCCTGCGCGAGCAAGTGGCAGGCGAGGTCGTCCTCGACGCCGCGTCCACCCTGGTCGCGGCGAAACAGCGAGATGTGGCTGGCCTCGCAATGCGTCGAGAAGCGCCGGTAGAAGCGCACGACGTAATGGTCGGCGTCGCCCGAGGCGGTCGGCAAAAAGCAGACGCGCGGCCGTCTCGCGGCGGTCAGCGACAGCACGTAGTCGTCAAGCGTCGTGCTGTCTTTCTCCATCGAGAACCCTCCGCCCCCGAGGGCGACGATCTGAGGGGTACGGGATCGCATCGCTGGTTGTCTCGCTTGGCGCAAACTGAGGATTGCCCTCAGTGTCGTCTCGCCTGCCGCGCTCGCGTATGGACCAGCGGACAAGATCCACCGCTCGGTCCTCGACAATCATCCAATTGTCGTTGCCCATGCCACATGTGGCATGGGCCCGGTCGCGCATGCGCGACCGGTCGGACAGTGCATGCACTGTCCGATACATCGCGCCGCATGCGGCGCGATGCGGGACGTGCATGCACGTCCCGACCTCTCGGCACGTGTGCCGAGAGGAACAACACATCCCGGCACGGTAAGCTCCACTCTGGCTTATGCAGCCCCAGCTCGCCACCGAGTCGCCCGAGCACGTCGATGTGCTGATCGTCGGCGCCGGCCTGTCCGGGATCGGCGCCGCCCGCCACCTGCAGAGCGAGTGTCCCGGCAAGAGCTACGCGATCGTCGAGGCGCGCGATCGTATTGGCGGCACCTGGGACCTCTTCAAATATCCGGGCATCCGCTCGGACTCCGACATGTACACGCTGGGCTACGTGTTCAAGCCGTGGGAGGACTCCAAGTCGATTGCCGACGGTGCCTCGATTCTCAGCTACGTGCGCGAGACCGCGCGGGAGAACGGCATCGAGCGCAAGATTCGCTTCAACCGTCGCGCCGTGCGCGCCGAGTGGTCGAGCCTCGACGCGCGCTGGACGGTCGAGCTCGCAAGCACCGACACCGACGAGCGCGTGCGTATGACGTGCAGCTTCCTGTTCATGTGCAGCGGCTACTACCGCTACGACGAGGGCTACACGCCCGAGTTCCCCGGTAGCGACAGCTTCGCCGGGCAGATTGTGCATCCACAGCACTGGGATGAGAGTCTCGACTACGCCGGTAAGCGCGTCGTCGTGATCGGCAGCGGCGCCACGGCCGTCACGCTCGTGCCTGCGATGGCAGGGAGCGCCGCGCACGTGACGATGCTGCAGCGCTCGCCCAGCTACATCGTCTCGTTGCCCGACGAAGACCCGATCGCCAAGGTGCTGCGTCGCTTCCTGCCCGCCAAGCTCGCCTACCCGATCGTGCGCTGGAAGAACGTGCTGCTGACGATGGCGAGCTTCCAGCTCAGCCGACGCCGCCCACGGGCGATGAAGGCGTTCGTGAGGGCGCGCCTGCAACAAGCGCTGCCGAGCGGGTATGACATCGACACACACTTCACGCCAAGCTACGACCCGTGGGATCAGCGCCTGTGCCTGGTCCCCAACGGCGACCTGTTCCGCGCACTCAGCGACGGCAGCGCGTCCGTCGTCACCGACCGCATCGAGCGCTTCACCGAGAACGGCATACGGCTCGTCTCAGGAGCGGAGATAGAGGCGGATGTGATCGTCACCGCCACCGGCCTGAACCTGCTCGCGCTGGGGGGACTTGAGCTCTGCGTGGATGGAGAGGAGATCGCGCTGGCCGACACGATGAGCTACAAGGGCATGATGCTCAGCGGCGTGCCCAACATGGCATTGGCGGTCGGCTACACCAACGCCTCGTGGACGCTCAAGTGCGACCTCACCTGCGAATACGTTTGTCGGTTGCTCAATCACATGAGTGAGGGCGGATACACGAGCTGCGTGCCCAAGCGCGATCCCTCGGTCGCCGAGCGACCGTTCATCGATTTCTCCTCGGGCTATGTGCTGCGCTCGCTCGACCGCTTCCCCAAGCAGGGCTCGCGGGCCCCGTGGCGTCTGCACCAGAACTACGCACTCGACATCGTCAACCTACGCTACGGCTCGATCGAGGACAGCGCAATGGAGTTCTCCTCCGGCGCGGCCGCGCCGGAGGGCCAGGCTTCCGAGGCCGTCCTGGCCTGAGCTACACCAGTAGTTCGTCGGGCGACTCGATGATGCGCAGGTGCTCGTCCAGGCCGGCGATGCTCAGCAGGCGGTCCACCTGGGCCGAGCCGCGGCTTAGCGCGAACGCCTGACCGCGTTGCTGGGAGCGCTCGTATGCCACGAGGATGACGCGCAATCCCGCCGAGTCGACGAAGCGGACATCCTGGAGGTCGATCACGAGCATCTCCGTGTCGTCGATCTCGGGGCTTTCGACCGCGGCTTGCAGCACGGGCGCGGCGAGCAGGTCGAGTTCTCCCCGAAGGCCAACCACGACCCTGTCTCGCTCGCGGCGCACATCGATCTGAAGATGCTCGTCGCCCAACACGAACTTATTTTAGCGCTGCGAAGCCGTCCGATTCAACAGGCGCGCGCCCAACAGCGCGATGTCGTCGCGCAGCGTCCCCCTCGCTCGCTCAAGCGCCACGTGCTCGACGTGCTCCAGAAACTTGGGCAGGCTCAGCTCCGGTGCTCGACCGCACAGCTCGATCAGCCCGTCCTCGCCGATCGGCTCGCCGCCGGCCACACCGGCGTCCGGCACGCCGTCGGTGTAGAGCAGGAGCGTCGCTCCCGCCTTCAGTTCGGCGTGCTCCAGCGTGACATTGATCGGATCGAGCACGCCCAGCAGCGTGCCGTGCTGGCCGATCTGCTTCGCGACTCCGTCCGACCCGATCAGCAGCGCGGGTGGATGTCCCGCAAGCGCGACCGTGAGGCTGGCGCCCGCCGAGTTGGGTTTCATCTCCACCAGGCACGCCGTACACATGTCGGCGCCGGGGGGCTGCTCGCGCAGTGCCTGGTGCAGCGCGCCGAGCATCTCGCTCAGCGACTGGCCGCTCATCGCGGCGGCCCTGAGCGTATGCCGCGCAAGCGCTGTCACGCCGGCTGCTCGCGGTCCCTTGCCGCACACGTCGCCGATTGCGAGTATCCAACCGTCCGGACCGTAGGCAAACACGTCGTAGAAGTCGCCGCCGACCTCGTTGAGCTCGCCGGCGGCGCAATAGCGCGCCTCGACCTCGGCCGCGGGAATCTCCGGCAGCGACTCCGGCAGCAGCGCCTGCTGGAGCGTGTGCGCGATCCGTGTGCGCTCCGTGTACAGGTGCGCGTTTTCGACGGCTGTGCCCGCACGTCGCCCAAGGCGCTCTGCCAGCGCGAGGTCCGCGCTTGAGAGGCGACGCGTGGACTCTGCCGAGACGAGCGTGATCGCCCCGATCGTCTTGGTCGGCCCGGCCATCGGCACTATGATCACGGAGGTTGCGCCAATCGCGCTGAGCAGCTCATAGTGCTGGTTGTCGCGAGCGTAGGCGGCGAGGGCGTCGGGTTGGATGTCGGTGAAGATGCGCGCCTCGCCGGTGCGAATCACCTCGGGCACGCCCTCGGGCTCGTCCAGCGCCGGCTGATAGCCGCGGTCCAGCTCTTCGGCCAGCGCGAGTCTGGTCGGGTCGGAATGGTGAACGGCCACGCGTTCGATCGTGTCCTGCTCGGTGAGCAGGTCGACCGCGCACCAGTCGGCGATCTGAGGCACCGCAAGCTGTGCCACGCGCCCCAGTGTCTCCCCGTAGTCCATCGAGGAGGCCAGCACGCGACTGGCCTCGGCCATGAAGCTTTCGCTGCGCTCCACACGCTTGACCTCGGTGATGTTCTCGAACACGTTGACGGCATACAGCACGCGTCCGCCATCCGGCTCTCGTATCGGCGTCGAGCGCACGATGAGCCAGCGCTCCTCGCCCGTTGCACGCACGATATTGCGCACCAGCAGCGGCTCCGCCTGCTCGCCTTTGAAGAGCCGTCTGCCCGGCATGCACTCCAGGTCAAGCTCGCGACCCTGCTCGTCGAGCACCAGGAATCTCGGCATGATCGAGCCCGGCGCGGCGCTCGTCAGCTCGCCCGGCGACCCGACCCCGAGTAGCTCCGCGGCGGCCTGGTTTGCGTAAATCGTCTGTCCCTGCTCGTCAACAACCGTGATCGCCTCGGCCACGCTTGCGAGCACCGCTTCCAAACGTTGCTCTGTACCCTGCAGGCGCGAGAACAGGCGCGCGTTGTCGATCGCAAGCGCCGCGCGTCGCGCCAGCTCGCACACCAGCTCAAGATCGTCGCTGCCGTAGCGAGCGCCGTCGCCGAGCCGCAGCACCGAGAGCGTGCCGAGTGTGCGTCCTCTCACGGGCAGTGGCGCGACCACGGCCGAGCGGTAGTCGTGGTCGATCATGAACTGGGCGTGTACCGAGCCTTGCGCGAAGGAGCTCAGCAGCATTCGCGTCATCTCGGGCAGCAGTTCCGCTTCCCCGCCGCGGATGACACGCGCGACGGGGTGCTCGCCGTCGGGATCGAGCGGGTAGCTCGCTCGCAGTCGCTCCAGTTGCTCGGCGATGTCTGCCTGCGTGGCGACCACGGCCACGTCCCTGATCGATCCATCGTCGTCGAGCAAGTCGATCACGCACAGGTCCGCAAGCTCGGGCACCGTTAGGCGCGCGACCTGCCCCATGGTCGTCGCTGGCTCCAGCGAGCTTGCGAGCACCGCGCCGGCTTCCACGAGCAGGCTCACGCCGGCATCGCTCACAGGCTGCGCCGGCGTGCTACGCGGTTGCCCATCCGATCGTTCTCCCATCGCCCTCGTGGCAGATCTTCGCAGCCAGGCGCGACGAGCGCCACTCGGACGCTGGAAAGAGGCGGCTTCGCGGGAACACAGCAGTTCGGGATAGAGGTCACCCGGAGACTCAGGCCCAGTTTATGGCGGGGCGCTGCTACCAGCGGCCGTACCAGCGCCGTCGTCCACCACCCTCGGGCAGGCCGCCCACGAAGAAGCCGATCAGCCACAGCAGCACGGCCACGATCAGGACGTACCACAGCACGTGCACGGCGAATCCCAGTCCTCCGAGGAGGGCGAGAAGCAGGACCAAAACCACTAGTGCAACCATGAACAGCCTCCCAGTTGGTAGGTGCCGACGCAATGGGTCTCGCCGGGTCGTGTGGTGTTGTTACCCGTCGGGGCTTGCGCTAACCGCAGTCGGTGGTGGCTGTGTGCTCACGATGCGGCGGGCGCGCCTATGATTGTGACGCACGACGCGAGCGTAGATCGGCTAACGGCGATCCGTCAGCCCCAGAGTGAGCGTCTCCTGGGCCCCGGTACTCGCGACGCGGTGGTGATCGGCGAGCTTCTCGACGATCTGACCAAGGCCATCGAGATTCGAGTCGCACACGAGCTGATGTGCCCGCCCTGCGTCGAGCGGTCCGATGTGCAGTTCGAGATTGCGTGGCTCGACCGCGACCGCGACCCTGAGATAGCCGTCGCCGAAGGATCCATCCGCATTGGCGAGCAACGCGTCGCTCACCAAGTGAGTGTCGGAAATCCTGTCTGTCGAGAAGTGA
>DATNKN010000418.1:0-4334 GCA_035603375.1 Solirubrobacteraceae bacterium | reverse complement strand
TATCTGCCGCTCACCGACCGCGGAGGGCGTGATGGCAAAGCTGGTCGCGCAAGCCGGCCTACAAGAGAAGATCGCGCTTGACAGCGCCGGCACCGGGGCGTGGCATGTCGGCGAACCACCGGATACGCGTGCAACGCAGGCAGCACAGGCACGCAGCATCGCGCTCGACAGCATTGCGCGCCAGGTGCGCACCGAGGACTTCGAGCGCTTCGACTTGATCCTCGCGATGGACGGCTCAAACCAGCACGCACTCCGTCAACTGGCCCCCGACGAGCAGGCGCGCGAAAAGGTCAGGTTGCTGCGCGAGTTCGACCCCGCCAGCGCCGCCGCGCACGATCTCGACGTGCCCGATCCCTACTACGACAGCCAGCGCGGTTTCGAGATCGTGCTCGACCAGGTGCAGGTGGCGTGCGAAGGTTTGCTTGAGTACGTGCGGGAGTCGGAGTTGGCGTAAGACGGAGGTGTCCCGCTCGACGTAGCCGGTCGGATAGGGGGGTATGCGCCCCTCGACGATCGAGCAGCGTCGCCGCCTGTACCTGCAGGCCCGCGTCGTGATCGCCCGCCACTATCGTCACCCGTTGACGCTCGATGCGGTCGCGCGCGGACTGGCCAGCTCACCCCGTCAAGTGACGCGCGCCTACGCACAGTTTGGCGAGGTCACCTTCCGCGAGGATCTACTCGCACGCCGCTTGGGCATCGCGGCGCAGTTGCTGATCGAGCAGCCAGCGATCTCGGTGCGCGACGTCGCACGACTCGTCGGCTACCGCCAGGCACCGCACTTCGCCAAGGCGTTTCGACGACGCTACGGGCTCACGCCGGCACGCTTTCGGGAGGAGGGCCGGGCATATGCGCGTCGCGTCGCTTGATCCACAGCCCGCGACCGTTGACACACTGCTACAGGCGTCAGTTCGCATGGTGGAAGACGAGCGTTCCCGCGGCGCTAGCACGGACACGAAGGTAGGTCAGCTTGTGGGATTCGCAGGTGTGATCCTCTCAATCGATGTCGCGCTCGGGAGTGGCGCCTTTGAGCACAGCGTTTCGCCTCACCGCAGTGAGGTTTTCGTTGCATTCTTTCTGGTCTCGCTGTTGGCACTCGTGATAGCGGCTTATGTCGCCATTCGCGGCGTGCTGCTCCCCAAAAAGACGCTTGCGCTTCGTCCTCAAGACTTGGACCGTCTCGCTGGCGCGGAGCTAGTGTTGGCCGACTCGGTCAAGCTCAAGCACATGCTGATCCGAACGTACGGTCGGGAGCTTGTGGCAGAGCGGCGACGCAACGACCGCCGACTGAGTGTCGCCAATCGAGCGAGCTTGCTCTTGACGGTCGGGGTCATCGCGGTCGCTGCCGAGGGCGCTACACTCACCGTTGAACATTCGTCACATTTGTGCTCGGCCGGCCATGCGGTCGACGCGCAAAGCTTCAAGCACTGAACTTTGCAAAGCAACGCGAGGAACGTTCGTCATGACCGACCAAGACCACGATGATCGAGATCGGCAGTCCCTTGAATCGTCGTCGGCAAAGGTGAGCCGCCCGGAGCCGCCGCTCTTCCTGGAGAGCGAACCTGAACCGCCGCCCAAAACGCTGATCGATCGGTTGATTCGCTGGATCGCCGCCTGAGCCCAGCGGCTCTCAGCGGGCGGCGTGAAGCGTCGCGTCCAGCTCAGGCGGCAACTCCACCGGACAGGCGTTCGGTAGGCGCAGGCGCATCAGCGTGCCACCGCCTGGTGCGGCCTCGGCGCTGACGCGGCCGCCGTGCTGTTCGGCGACCTGGCGGACGATCGCAAGACCCAGGCCTGAGCCAGGGCGCCCGCGTGCCTCCGCGCCTCGGTAGAAACGGTCGAAGACGTGGGGGAGGTCGGCGGCTGAGATGCCCGGTCCATGGTCGCGAACCGTGAGAGTGTCGCTGTGCAGCGCGATCTCGACGGGCCTGCCCGCGGGGCTGTAGTTGACGGCGTTGTCGATCAGGTTGTTGATCGCGCGGCCGAGCCGCATCGGCTCGCCGGTGAGCACCACCGGGTCGAGCTGGACGTGGAAGGGCGTGTCGGGCGAGTGGCGGCGGGCTCGATCGAGCGCCTCCTCGATGATCAGGTCCAGGCGCACGTCCTCGCGCCCGGAGCGCGGTTGCTCGCCACGTCCCAGCTCGATCAGGTCGTTCATGAGTAGCGTCAGCTCCTCGATCTGCTCGACCACATCATCGAGCATTCGTTGGCGCTCATCCACAGGCATGTCGCACTCCTGCTTGAGGATTTCGATGTTCGTGCGCAAGCTGGTCACCGGCGTGCGGAGCTCGTGCGAGGCGTCGGCGACGAGTTGGCGCTGCGCGTGCACGGAGGCGTCGAGCGCGCCCATCGAGCTCTCCAGCGCGTCGAGCATCGCGTTGAAGCTCTCCGCGAGGCGTCCGATCTCGTCCTCGCCCGCGGGCTGGATTCGGTTCGAGAGGTCCTGTGTGCGCGTCACATGCTCGGTGGCCTGGGTGAGGCGCTTGATCGGCGCCACGGCGGCACCGGCAACGAGTCGCCCGAGTAGCGCCGCGAGTGCGACCCCGCCGATGTCGAGCAGGACAAGGATCAGGCGCAAGCGCGCGAGCGCGCTGTCCACGTCGGTCAGCGGCTGAGCTAGTTGTGCCGCGTAGCCTCGAGTTATCGCCTCGGTGAGCACGCGCAAGTGGACGCCATCGGCGTTCGTGTCGCTGTAGAAGGGTTTGCCGCCATGTGCGGCAAGTGCGCGCGCCTTCGCGTCCACCGGCAGTTTCACGCTCGGGGTCGAGGCGAACAGAACCTTGCCACTGGAGTCGATCAGCTGTTGGTAGCCGCGCACCTGATCGGGGCCGGGAGGGACTCCCGGAAACGCGTTGCGATGGATTCCCGGTCGAGCTGTCGGTCCCGGGAAGCGGTCGAAGCGGGAGACCAGCGGGCGCGCGCGATCGCGCAGCTGACTGTCCACCTGGCCGTATAGCTCGCGCGCGGCGAGCAGGTAGGTGAGTACCGAGGTGAGCACCACCGCGACGGCCACGGCCATGGCCGAGACGAGCGTTATGCGTCGTCGAAAGCTCACGCTCGCAACACGTAGCCGACGCCGCGCACCGTGTGCAGCACCCGCGACTCGCCGCCGGCCTCGGTCTTGCGGCGCAGGTAGCCCATGTACACGCCGAGCGAGTTGGAACTGGAGCCGAAGTCATACCCCCACACGTGTTCGAAGATGATCGAGCGAGTCAATACCTGCTTGGGATGGCGCAGGAACAGCTCGAGCAGCAGAAACTCGGTACGCGTCAGCGTCAGCGCGCGCTCGCCGCGCCACGCCTCGTGCGCGAGCCGGTCCATGCGCAGGTCATTGAAGGCGAGTGTTTCCTCCTGCTCGCTCTCATCCGCCCTGCGCAGCAGCGCACGCACGCGCGCCATCAGCTCGCGCAGCGCAAACGGCTTGATCAGGTAATCGTCGGCACCGGCGTCCAGGCCGGCCACGCGATCGTCGACCTGCTCGCGCGCGGTGAGCATCAGCACCGGAGTACGGTCGCCGCCCTCGCGCACGCGCCGGCATACCTCCAGGCCGTCGAGCACCGGCATCGACACGTCGAGGATTACCGCGTCGTAGGAGCCCTCGGATATGCGCTCCAGCGCGTCGCCGCCATTGCCCGACAGGGCCACCTCGTAACGCTCGAGTGTGAGTGCGCGCGAGAGCGCGTGCTGGACGGCGGGCTCGTCATCGACGACCAGTATGCGCGCGGGCTCTGACATGTGGTTTCGATCGTCCACCGACTCGGACATTGAAGGGCGGGGGCTATGGTGACGGTAGCGCAGGGACCATACGATTGGGGCCGAAGAGGATGCGAAGAATCGCCGAAGATGACACCGCCCAGGCGGTGCGTGCGCAGGATCGCGACCTCGCGCCATCCGGTGCGAATGGCGGTATCGCGAACCAGTCGCGCCGGCTGCGCAACGGCCTGATCAGCCTCGCGATCTTTTTCGCGCTGCTCGCCGCGCTGCTGCTCGCCGTCCCGAAACTGCGCTCGACGGGCGAGTTGATAACCGACGCGAACCCCGCTTGGGTGATCGCGGGCATCGGCCTGGAGCTACTTTCGTGTGCCGGCTACGTGGTGCTGTTCGAGCTGGTGTTCAAGATGGAGCGGCGCTTCAGCCGGCGACTGTCGCTGTCGGAGCTGGCGGTCAACTCGATCGTGTCGGTCAGCGGCATCGGCGGGATCGCGCTCGGCGCGTGGGTGTTGCGTACCAAGGGCGTGTCGGTGGAGCGGATCGCAAGGCGCTCGGTGTTGATGTTCGTGCTTACCAGCGCCGTAAATGTCTCGGCGGTCGCGGCGATCGGGCTGCTGATGTGGCTC
>DATNKN010000410.1:0-4936 GCA_035603375.1 Solirubrobacteraceae bacterium | reverse complement strand
GGTCGAGGACGTGGAGCTCGTGCTGTTCGCCTGAGCTGAGGCCGCTCGCGATCGTCCCGCAGGCGATCCCTTCAATCCGGGTGGTCGGTCCCCTACCCTTAGAAGATGGCGATCGCAAAGGATTCATCCACGAGCCCGCCTGTCGTCCAGCTCGACGAGCGGCCACCTTCCCCTGCGGGGACCGTCGCTCCAAGCCCGGTCGAGCGCCTCGATCTGAACGAGTTCGAGCGGCGACTGCTCGACGACCTGTTCGCGATCGTCTCCGAGCACGCCGAGGACTCGGCGGTCGAGATCGACCGCGCACGCGTGGGCGACGCGTTCGTGTTCGCCTGCGAGCACCACGCCGACCAGCGGCGTAAGTCCGGCGAGGACTTCATCGTGCACCCCGTCGGCGTCGCACGCATCTGCGCGGGCATGCGGCTGGACACGGAGACGCTGTGCGCGGCGCTGCTGCACGACACCGTCGAGGACACCTCCGCCTCGATCGAGGAGGTGCGCGCGCGCTTCGGCGATGAGATCGCCCAGATCGTCGACGGCGTTACGAAGCTGACCGGGATCACCTTCCAGTCGCGCGACGAGGCGCAGGCCGAGAACTACCGCAAGATGATGGTCGCGATGGCCACCGACGTGCGGGTGATCCTGATCAAGCTCGCCGACCGGCTGCACAACATGCGCACGATCGACGCGATGCCCAAGCAGAAGCAGATGGACAAGGCACGCGAGACGCTTGAGATCTACGCGCCGATCGCCCATCGGCTCGGTATCCACGCGATCAAGTGGGAGCTTGAGGATCTCGCGTTCGCGACGCTTCATCCGCGCAAGTACCGCGAGATCAAGGAGCTGGTGTCCCAGCAGCGCGAGGATCGCGAGCGCTACGTCGCGGAGGCCGGCGACTATCTGGCAAGCGAACTGCAAACGCTCGGGATCAAAGCTCAGATCGCCGGACGCGCCAAGCACTTCTACTCGATCTACTCGAAGATGACCAAGAAGGGTCGCGAGTTCAACGAGATATACGACCTCACTGCGATGCGCGTGATCGTGGACTCCGTCAAGGACTGCTACGGCGCGGTGGGCGTGATCCACTCGCTGTGGAAGCCGCTACCCGGTCGCTTCAAGGACTTCATCGCGATGCCGAAGTTCAACATGTACCAGTCGCTGCACACGACCATCATCGGACCCGAGGGACGGCCGCTGGAGATCCAGATCCGTACTCAGGAGATGCACGAGATGGCCGAGTTCGGGGTCGCGGCCCACTGGATGTATAAGCAACACCCGGCGGCCAAGGACGGCTCCGGCGGGGCCGAAGCGGACGCGAAGATGAAGTGGCTGCGTTCGATGCTCGACTGGCAGAAGGAGATGTCCGATCCGCAGGAGTTCATGGAGAGCCTGCGCATCGACCTGTTCGAGGACGAGGTGTACGTGTTCACGCCCAAGGGCGAGGTCAAGTCGCTCGCGGCCGGAGCCACGCCGCTCGATTTCGCCTATGAGGTGCACACCGAGATCGGCCACCGCTGCGTCGGCGCGCGCGTGAACGGCAAGATCGTGCCGCTGCACTACGAGCTGCGCTCCGGGGATATCGTGGAGATCCTCACGGCCAAGCGCGAGCGCGGGCCCTCGCGCGACTGGCTGGCGATGGTCAAGACGACACGCGCGCGCAACAAGATCAAGCAATGGTTCAAGGCGGAGTCGCGCGATGACACCGAGCACACTGGACGTGAGCTGCTGCAGGAACACCTCAAGAAGCAGGGCCTGCCGGCACAGAAGATCACAGGCTCCGCGCTGCTCGCCGACGTGATTCGCGAGATGGGCTATCGCAAGGCCGATGACTTCTACATAGCGCTCGGCGCTTCGAAGATATCCCCGAAGGTGGTCGTCAACAAAGTGCTGCAGCGCCTGAAGCAGGGTGAGGCCGCCGACGGGCAGGCAAGCGCCACCGACCTGCTGAAGATCGGACGACCGCGCGAGCGCGCGACAAGCTCCTCAAGCCAATATGGAATCGTCGTGGACGGCGTGGAGGACGTGATGCTGCGTCTGGCCAAGTGCTGCCGTCCGGTACCGGGCGATCCGATCGTGGGCTACATATCGTTGGGTCGCGGGATCACGATTCACCGCAAGGACTGCCCCAACGCGAAGCTGCTGCAGCGCAATCCCGAACGCTTCACCGATGT
Organism: Solirubrobacteraceae bacterium; assembly: GCA_035603375.1. GTDB lineage: Bacteria > Actinomycetota > Thermoleophilia > Solirubrobacterales > Solirubrobacteraceae > Palsa-744. The sequence continues at coordinate 2,768 of DATNKN010000410.1, read as the reverse complement.
CGGCTGGGAGGGCGACCAGGAGACCTCGTTCGTGGTCGAAATCCACATCGACGCCTGGGACCGCCATCGCCTGCTCGAGGATCTCTCGCGCGCCTTCTCGGAGTCAGGCGCCAACATCCTCGAAGCGCGTTGCCTGTCGAGCCCCCCGATGGTGAAGAACCGCTTCGTCGTGGAGCTGGCCGACACGCAGAGCCTGAAGGGAGCGATTTCGCGCCTGCGCAACACCGAGTCGGTGTTCGACGCCTACCGGGTCACGCCCGGCGGGGCGGGTTAGCCTCCGGCCGGCAGGCCGGCGCGGAGACCAGCGGGCACGAGGCGTCAGGAGACGACGCTCAGCTCGCCGGGAAGGATCGAGTAGCGAGCCTCCATCACCTCGCCCAGGTAGTCGCCGTCCACCTGCAATGGCAGGGGCTTCTCATCGCTTGAGTGGACGGTCAGCTGGGTCGTCTCAGCCAGCGGCGTGATCTGACGGTGGCGGGTCACACGCGCACGCCTGGAGAAGGCGCGGTAGGCAATCGAGGGCATGTCGAGTGGTTGTGCTCGACGCAATACGCACGCCTCGAGCGTCCCTGAGTCGAGCCGCGGACCGTCGGCCACTTCGATCGGGCGGTCCTGAAAATAGGTGAACGGTGAGCCGTTCTGCACGATCGCGGTGACCCCGGAGTGCTGCTCCCCGTCCAGCTCGACCGTGAGATGCGGCGGTTTGAGGATGTAGCGGCGCGTGAACGTGCTGACGGCCGCCCACGTGAAGTAATACGCGCCAAAGCGCGCCTTCAGGTGGGGGTTTGAGTCCACGCGCTCCACGACGCTCGCGTCCAGGCCGAGTCCCGAGGCGAACGTGAAGCAGCGGCCGTTGACCATGCCGAGGTCCACTTTGCGCGGGCGCCAATCGTCGGCCATCGCGAGCAGGTGCTCGGTCGCGTCGACCAGCTCGCCGGGGATGCCGAGGATCTTGCCGTACACGTTGGCTGAGCCGCCCGGCAGGCAGGTCAGCGGGGTGGGGGAGCCGCGCAGGCCGTTGGCGGCTTCGTTGACGGTGCCGTCGCCGCCGAACGCGACCACCACGTCATAGCCCTCGTGCGCCGCCTCGCGGCACAGCTCGATCGCATGGCCGCGTGCCTCTGTGTCCACGGCGTCCACCTCGTAGCGGCCCTGTAGCGCATACACGACAAGGTGGCGCAGGCGATCGGACACAGTCGTGGCGTACGGGTTGACGATGATCAACATCCGCTTCTTGGTGGCTGGGTCGAGCGGCTCGAAGACATCTGGGGTCGGGGAGGGCGTTCGATCCTCGGGGCGTACGCTGGCGCTCACGGCAAGCCCTACACCGCCGGCGCTCAGGCGTTACCAGGCGCGTGCGCGAGTCCGCAAACGGGAGGTCTTGCGTTCTGTCGCCAGGCCTCCTATACTCTTGCGGCACATAGCTGAACACATCCAGAGGGGTGGAGGGACCTGGCCCAGTGAACCCCCGACAACCACCGTGTAATAGCGGCAGGTGCCAATTCCAGAGAGATGTGTGGCGGGCTTCCAGTCTTTGCCACACGGTTCACCGGCGAAGACGAATTCATGGAAGGAGCCCCCTGTGGCTGTTACACACCTTAGATGCAGAGAGTGCCGTACCGAGTATCCGCTTGAGGCGCTGTACGTATGCGAGCGCTGCTTCGGGCCGCTTGAGGTCGCCTATGACCACAGTCGCCTCGGCGGCGACATCGACGAGCTGCGCCGCCGCATCCAGGCAGGACCGCAGAACATCTGGCGCTACGCCGATTTTCTACCCGTCGTGGACGGTCCTCCCGGGCCATCGGGTCGCCTGGCCTCACGTACCGGCCTGCCGGCCGGCTGCACGCCGCTGATTCGCGCCGACCGCCTGGCCGCGCGTCTCGGGCTGCGCGAGGTGTGGGTCAAGAACGACGCCGCCAACCCGACCCACTCCTTCAAGGATCGTGTCGTGTCGGTCGCCACGGCCCGTGCGCGCGAGTTGGGCTTCAAGACGATCGCGTGTGCCTCCACCGGCAACCTCGCCAACTCCGTCGCGGCCCATGGGGCGGCTCTCGGCCTTGAGTCCTACGTGTTCATACCCGCTGATCTGGAGGAGCAGAAGATCCTCGCGACCGGCGTCTATGGGACGAAACTGGTTGCCGTGAAGGGTAACTACGACGACGTCAACCGACTCTGCACCGAGCTTTCCGCGGAACGCGATTGGGCGTTCGTGAACGTCAACCTGCGGCCCTACTATGCCGAGGGATCGAAGACGCTCGCGTATGAGGTCGCCGAGCAGCTCGGCTTCGAGTTGCCCGACCGCTGCGTCGTGCCGATCGCCTCGGGCTCCCTGTTCACGAAGGTCGCCAAGGGCTTTGCCGAGTGGCGCGAGCTGGGGCTCGTCGAGGGCGATGCTCCGCGCATGAACGGGGCGCAAGCCGACGGTTGCTCACCAGTGGCCAAAGCGTTCGCGGCCGGCCGGGACGTGTGCAAGCCGGTCAAGCCCAACACGATCGCCAAGTCGCTTGCGATCGGCAACCCGGCCGACGGTCCCTACGCGATCGAGGAGGCTCGTCGCAGCGGCGGCGGCGTGGACTCCGTCTCAGACCAGGAGATCCGCGACGGAATCGCGCTGCTCGCACAGACGACCGGCATCTTCACCGAGACGGCCGGCGGAGTGACGACGGCGGTGCTCGCAAAACTGGCGGCACGCGGGGACATCGACCCCGACGAGCGTGTCGTGCTCGTCATCACCGGCGAGGGTCTGAAGACGCTTGATGCGGTGCGCG
>DATNKN010000407.1:0-3188 GCA_035603375.1 Solirubrobacteraceae bacterium | reverse complement strand
GATGACGCCGCGGAAGTGCTGGGCCAGGTAGGCGCGCTGCGTGTCGTCGAGCTGCTCGAAGTCGAGTACGTGCACGCCCTGATCGGCCAGCGCGGGGCGCAGGTGCGCTTCGAAGCACTCGCTGAGGCGCCCACCCAGCTGCAGCACACGCTCGCGGATGGCGGCGATCGCCTCCGAGGGGGTGCGTCCGTCCTGGCTGGGGTTCTCCACGCCTGCGTCGATCTGGTCGTGCAGGCCCGCGACACGCACCATGTAGTACTCATCGAGGTTGGTTGTGTAGATCGCGCAGAACTTCACCCGCTCGAGCAGCGGGGTGGTTTCGTCCTCGCCGAGCTGCAGCACACGCTCGTTGAAGTCGAGCCAGGAAAGCTCGCGGTTGATGTACAGCGAGGGGTCGTCCAGGCGCCGCTCGCGCTCCTCCAGTTGCTCGTGACCGTCGCTCATCGAAGTGCTCAAGTCCTCTATGCTCGCAGAACACCATGGCAATGGCCCGCCAGCTTTGGCTGCTTCGTCACGCCGACGCAGAGCCCCACGGTACGCGTCCCGACGCAGAGCGGCAGTTGACCGATCGTGGCAAGGGCCAGTGCCATTGCGTCGGCGCCTCGATTGCCGCGATGGACGTGAGGTTCGCCGCGATCTACGCCAGTCCGAAGGCGCGAGCGCGCGAAACAGCCGAGCTGGTGCTCGAGCTGCTGCCCGGGGTCGAGCCGGATCTGCTCAAGCTGCACCCGCCGCTCGCCGGCGGCATCAAGGCGCGCGAGGCGCTGGAGCTGCTGAAGGGCACTGGGCCCGAGGAGTCGGTGCTGATCGTCGCTCACGAGCCGGACCTCTCGGGAATCGTGGCCGAACTCATCGGCGGTCGAGTGGACTTGAAGAAGGCCGGGCTCGCCGTGGTGAGGCTAGCCGCCGGCGGTGCTGAGCTGGTACTCCTGATGCGTCCCGCCGAGCTTAGCCTGATCGCCGAGTCCTCCTAGCGCGCCGGACTCCTGTGCGGCGCTGGGCACGACGTCCCCTCGTGTGCCATCACCCGTAATCTTGTGCGCCTTGCCAGCAATGGTGTCGTCGGCCAAGGGCGCGTCCTCGGGTTGCTCGGCGTCGTTGCGTTCGGCGGCGAAGCGATAGCCGATTCCGAAGTGGGTGTGGATGTAGCGCCACTCAGGCGAAGCCTTCTCGAGCTTCTGGCGCAGCTTGCGCACGAACACGTCCACCGAGCGGTCGCCGCGCACCATCGCATAGCCCCATAGGCGGGAGTAGATCTCCTCGCGCTCGAGCACCCTGCCTTCGCCGCCCGCGAGCAGCTCGATCAGCTCGAACTCACGCCGTGTCAGCTCAAGGCTGCGGCCACCCACGAACGCCTGGAAGCGATCGGAGCGAATCTCAACCTCGCCCGCGGACACCGGCTTTGACTCGGTGCGCGCGCTCGTCCTGCGGCGGCGCCTAACGAGTCCCTGCACACGTGCGATGACCTCCTCGGGGTGGCAGGGCTTGGTGATCCAGTCGTCGGCTCCCAGCCGCAGCCCGCGTACGCGCTGGGCCACCGTAGAGGGGCCAGTGCACACCACTATCCCAAGCTCTGGCAGTGCGCCGCAGAGGCGCTCGAGCCATTCCCACGCCTGCGGCCCGAGCACGGTCAGATCGACCACCAGGGCGCTGAGGCGCATCGAAGTGATCGCGTCGGTGGGCACGGGACTCGCGAGCACACGGTGCTCCCAGCCAAGGCGATCCATGCGCTTGCCGAGAACCTGGATGAAGCCGCTGTCGCGGTCGAGCACCGCGATGCGCAAAGAGGATGCGCCCCCCGCGCTCGATGCCACCCCTTCATCCGTGGAGAGGACGCCCGTCGTCATCTGCGCGCAGTGTATAGGCACAGGCGAGGCAAAACACAACTCGCGCAGACGATAGTCACAGGATCTTTACAGGCAAGTGCGCTGTTTGCGCGACGGCGGACATGCCGTTTGTGCCGGTTGGCGGTTAGGTAGCGGCGCCGACTCGGCGGAGTGGCATGGCCCAGACGGCGGGAACCGGCCCACACGGCCGGCTGGCCTATCGCCCGAGTGGGTTCGACTGGTCGGAGAACTCACGAAACAGCCCGGTTACGACGAATGCGACCTGCTCGCCCACGTCCACGGCGTTGTCGCCGATGCGCTCAAGCGCGCGCGCCACGAGGATCATGTGCATCGCCCACTCGCGTGTGTCGGGATCGTCGCCAATCTCAAGCGCGGTGCGAAATATCTCGCGGTTGAGGCGGTTGATCTCGCGATCCTGTCGCGCGAGATCTTCGGCGAGGTCGACATCGCGCCCGGAGAACGCGGCCTTGCATTGCACCGTCTCAGAGCGCGCGTACGCGCCCATCTTGAGGATCAGCTCCAGTACCTCGGGGCGCACGGGCGGCTCGTAGCCCGACAGAGGGATCAGCTTGGCGATGTTCACGCACTGGTCGCCCATTCGCTCCACGTGCACGATCACGTGCAGCAGTGCCGCCACCAAGCGCAGGTCGCCCGCCACCGGGGCCTGGGTGGCCAGCAGCGAGAGGATGCCCTGGTGGACCTCCAGGTAGCGCCCGTCGACCCGGTCGTCGTCGGCGATCACCATCTGCGCCAGCTCCACGTCCTGGTGGGCAAGCGCCTCCAGCGTGCGGTCGAGCTGTTCGACCACCACGTCCAGTCCGCCCAGCGCGCTCGTCTCAAGCTCCTGCAATTGCTGTTGGAAGTGCTGGCGGCCCTGCTGGGTGTTCAGCCGCAAAACCGGCTCCGCGTTGGTTTCAGGGCTCACTGCGCACGCTGCTCTCAGCCGAACTTTCCGGTGACATATTCTTCGGTTCTCGAGTCGTCGGGGTTTGTGAAGATCTTCTGCGTCGGCGCGACCTCGACCAGTTCGCCACTGAGCATGAACGCGGTGCGGTCGGCCACACGCGCCGCCTGCTGCATGTTGTGGGTCACGATCACGATCGTGACCTTGCTCTTGAGCTGCTCGATCAACTCCTCGATCTTCAGCGTTGCGATCGGGTCGAGCGCCGAGCAGGGCTCGTCCATCAGGATCACCTCCGGGTCGACCGCGAGCGAGCGCGCGATGCACAGCCGCTGCTGCTGGCCGCCCGAGAGCCCGATCCCGGGCTGGTTCAGCCGGTTCTTGACCTCGTTCCAGAGCCCGACAGCACGGAGCGCCTTGTGGACCCGCTCGCGCAGGTT
>DATNKN010000397.1:0-5501 GCA_035603375.1 Solirubrobacteraceae bacterium | reverse complement strand
GAGCCACGTTCGTACCGTGTCGGCGCTTGCGTCGACGTGGTCCTCCATCATCGTGAAATGGTTGCCGGGCACGTCGGCGACTGTGTGGGGGAGCTCCCATGAGGCGCGGTCGCGATCGTCCTGCACATTGCCCGGCATTGGCTCGATTGCCCGCAAGAGCAGCGTTGGAGCGGCGATCTCGTTTGGAGACCAGTCCGCGAGCAAGCTCAGGTAGGCACCCATCGCGGTGAGGCGCTCCTCGGTCATCGAGCCGTACATCTCGCGGTCGAGCATTTCCCGGATTACGCTTCGGAGCATCCCCGCGCTTGCGCCACCCGCGGGCGGGAAGGTGTCGATCAGGACGACGCCGGCGGGAACGATGCCGCTCGCCTCGAGACTTTCGCTGAGTGCGTGGGCGAGCCAGCCCCCGGAGGAGTAGCCGACGATCGCCACAGGGCCACTCGCACTTCGCTCCAAGACGGCCCGCGCCAGCGCTTGGATCAGCGCCTCAATGCTCGCCGCGAGCTGCTCGCCCTGCACGAATCCGGGGATCGCGAGCGCCGAGACCGTGCGCTCGCCACGAAACGTCTTTGAAAATCTCACGTATTGGTGAGGCCCGGATATCGCCATGATCGTCGGCAGGCAGATCAGGCTCGGGTGCTCCGCCCCCTCGGCGAGATCGATCGGCGCGGGAGCGTGTTCATATGCGTGCTCCTCGTCGAAGGCCGCACGCGTGCGCGCGGCGGTATTGAGCGCATCGATTATCCCCTCGACCTCGCCATGCTCTCGGGCTTGCAGCAGGAGCGTGTCGAGGTCTCGATGCGACTGCTCGCGCAAGCGCTCGCCTGCGAGCAGAGGTTGGGCCGGTTGCTCACCACTCGTGCCGCTACCGCCGAGAGCATCAAGCTCGCCGCATACGTATTCGGCAAGCTCGAGCGGTGTCGGGCGATCGAGCAACGTGACCGTGTCTATACGCAGACCGCTGATCCCGCTGAGGCGGCCGCGCAGCTCGACCGAGGCGAGCGAGTCGAAGCCCAGCTCCAGCAGCGAGCCCGCCGGGTCGATCGCATCGGCTGCACTACCGATAATGGCCGCCACCTGCTCCAGCACGGCGCTCAGGACGATCGCCGCGTGCTCTTGCGCAGGCGCGTCCCTCAGCCGCATGGGCAGCGATCCGCTCATCGCGCCATCGCCGACGGGGGCGCGGACGAGACCACTGAATAGGGGGTGGAGCATGCCGCCCAGCGCCCCCGCGCGCAGCGTTCGGAAGTTGAGCGGGATCGCAACCGGCAACGGGTCTGGGGTGGTGAGGGCGAGGTCGAACAGCTCCATGCCCTGCTCGGCGGTTATGCCGCGGAAGCCGGAGGCGAGCGCCATGCGTGCCAATTCCCGCTCGCGCTCATCCGCCGAGTCTTCCTCGGGCTTGGTCCACCAGCCCCACACCATCGACACACCGGGCAGGCCGCGCGTTCGGCGATATGAGGCCAGGGCATCGAGAAACGTGTTGGCCGCCGAGTAGTTTCCCTGACCGGGGTTGCCGAGCAAGCCGGCGCCGGCCGAGAACAGCACGAACGCCGCGAGGTCGAGCTTTTCGGTCAGCTCGTGCAACCACCATGCGGCGTCGAGCTTGACGGCGAGGACCCGGTCGAGCTGTGCGGCGGTGAGGGACTCAACCACGCCGTCGTCCAACACGACGGCGGCGTGAATAACCGCGCAGAGCGGATGCTCCGCCGGCACCGACTCGATCAGTCGCTCAAGCTCCGCACGGCTGCTCACATCGCACGCGCTCACCGTCAGCTGAGCCCCGAGTGCCGCGAGATCTAGCTCCAGCTCGGCCACGCCGTCGGCCCGCGCACCACGGCGGCTGGCAAGCAGGACGTGCCGTGCGCCGTGCACAGCAGCCAGATGACGCACGAGCAGGCCGCCGATGTAGCCGGTTCCGCCGGTGATCAGGATTGTGCCTTCGCCATCACCGAGGGAGCGCATCGTCTCCCCTGGGAGGCCCCGGCGCGGGCTCGTGGCTCGAGTCAATCTCGGTGCCAAGACAATGCCACGGCGCAGCGCGAGCTGGGCTGTGGCGCCAGTTTGCGCGGAGGTAAGCGCCGCGGGCAATGCGCCCCACGACAGCTCGTCTCCGTCCACGTCGAGGAGCACGAAGCGCCCCGGGTGCTCGGTCTGTGCCGAGCGCAGCAAACCCCACAGAGGAGCTACGGAAAGACACGGGACGTCCTCCCCGGAGCCGGCAGCCACCGCATTGCGAGTCACGATCACAAGCCGGCTGGAGGCGAGCCGCTCCTGACCCAGCCACGTCTGTATGAGCGCAAGCATGCGCTTCGCGGCGTCGTGTGCCAGCTCCGGCAAGCTCTCGCCCGGGCTTTCCCGCACGCTCTCTTGCCTCTCGACGCAGTCGAGCAGCACGAGCTCCGGCACGCGCGATCCCGCTTCGATCGAGCGGCTCAGCTCATCGATGTCGCGATAGTTCTCACCACAAGCCACCCCGACTCGCTGGAGCGCCACGGCCATGTCATCCTCGCCGGGCGCACCGAGCAGCGCCCACCTTCGCCACGCATCGCGATCGCCGCGATACCCATCCGACACGGGGGTCCAGTCGAGTGCCAGCAGCTGACCTGAGAGCTCGTCGGCTCGCGTGAGCCGATCCACCGAGACGGCCTGTGAAACGGTCGAGCCGATCGATATGAGCGGCGTCCCGTGCTCGTCGAAGGCCTCCAACGCTGTCGCGCCGTCGATGGTGGAGAAGATCCGGGCTCGCAGCATAGGGGCCCCCGGAGTGTGCAAATCGACGTCGGCGAACGCGCACGGCAAATGCAGCACCTCGCCTCCGCCCAAGCCGCCCCCTTCCCCCTGATCGGCTCGCTCGCCGGCGGGGGCGTCCTCTTGGCGATCGCCGACGATCCGCTCGGACAGACCGCTGGTCGCCTGTAGGGCGATGTCGAGAAGGGCAGGATGGATCGCGTATGCGCTCGCCCTGCTCTGCTCTGGCAACCGTGCCTCCAAGAACAGTTCCTCCTCGCGTCTCCATTGGGAGCTGACCATCCCCACTGGCGCCAATCCGAGATCCAGACCAAGCTCGGCCAGCCGCGTGTCGAGATCTTCGCTCTCGATGCTCACCGCGTTCGCTGGGGGCCACTCGCCACTCGATTGCGTCGTGTGCCCCTCGCCCGCCGGCGGCTCGGAGTGCTGGGCGAGCGTGCCGTGCGCGTGCAATGTCCAGGCGCTCGGCTCCGTTCGTCCGTCCTTGGAAGAGGAGCGCGAATGGACAAAGAGCATGCGCTCACCCGAACCATCAAGCTCGCCAACCGAGACCTGCACCTCCACAGGTGCTTGCTCATCCACGATCAGCGGGGACTCGATCGCAAGCTCGACCACGCGCTCACAGCCGACGCGGTCGCCGGCGTACAGCGCCATCTCCAGGAAAGCACCAGCCGGCAACAGCGAAAGTCCCATTGCCCCACGATTGACCAGCGAGCCGTGGGCATCCGCCGCGAGTCGGCCACTGAACACCGATCCCCCGCTCGCCAAGGCCACCATGCCGGTGAGGATCGGATGCGCCGCATGCCGGTCCTCACTCGTGGAGAGCATCTCCGGCGCCTCGTGCGCGGGATCGAGCCAGTAGCGCTTGCGCTGAAAAGCGTAGGTGGGCAACTCGACGCGCACAGCGCCTGAGTTGGCGAGCATCGCTTCCCAGTCGAGGCTTGCTCCAGCGACGAATACCTCGGCGAGGCCGCTCACGAGCGAGCGCGTCTCAGAGTGGCCAGCACGCAACACCGAAGCGATCACGACGTCGCCCTCCGCTTCGTCCAGCAGACAGTCAGCGCTCATCCCGGCAAGCACGCGGTCGGGACCAAGCTCCAAGAAATTGCCAACACCATGGGCCCGCAGCGTGCGCACGCCGTTTAGGAAGCGCACCGGTCGGCGCACATGCTCGACCCAATAGTCCGGCGAGCACACGCGCTGTGCATCGATCAACTCGCCGGTTACGTTCGAGACGATCGGAATCCGCGGATCGGCAAACGACAATGTCCGCGCCACGTCCCGGAACTCGTGAAGCATCGCGTCCATGTGCGCGGAGTGAAACGCGTGCGAGACGCGCAGCAGTCTGGTCTTGCGTCCGCGAGACTCCCAGCTGCTCACAAGCTCGAGCACGGCATCGCGATCTCCGGAAAGCACGACCGCGTCGGGGCCGTTTACCGCCGCCAGCTCCACGCGATCCTCGAACTGGCTCAGGCTCTCGGCCACCTCCTCCTCGGAGGCTTGAATCGAGGCCATCGCGCCGCGCGAGGGCATTGCCTGCATCAGTCGACCGCGAGCGGCCACCAGCGCACAGGCGTCCCGCAGGTCGAGCACCCCCGCTACGTGCGCCGCAACCAGCTCACCGATCGAATGACCGAGCAAATAGTCGGGCCTGAGTCCCCATCCCTCGAGCAGCCTGAAGAGGGATACCTCAAGCGCAAACAGTCCCGCTTGGGCAAATACGGTGTGATCGAGTGCGCCCAAGCCGCTTGCATCGGGCTCCAATTCAGACCCGAGCACCAGCTCGCGCAGCGAGCGATCCAGGTGCTCTTCGAGAGCCGCACACACTTCATCGAAGACACACGCATAGGCGGGACATGTGTCGTAAAGCTCAGCACCCATCCCTGGACGCTGGGAGCCCTGGCCGGTGAACAACAGTGCGAGACCACCCACGCGGCCGGCGCGCGCCACACCGCCGATTGGGTGTACGGCCCCCCTGCCGTGCGCCAGCGCGGCCAACTGGGACGCCAGCTCCTCGCGATCGCTGCCGATCGCGACCGCACGATGCTCAAATAGTGGACGACCGCGGAGGAGCGAGAAGCCAACGTCGCCGGGGTCGCATCCTGGGAGACCCTCGACGCATTCCAACAATCGCTTCGCCTGCTCTCGCAAGGCGATGTCGTCCTTGGCCGAGATCACCCAGGGCACCACACCGCCAACACCGCTCTCACCCTCCATATCACCGCCCGTGCTGGCCGCATCGTCGCCTCCACTGACCACGCCGCCGCCCGCACCCGCCATGGCGCCACTCTCAATGGCCACGCCGCCGGTCCGCTTCGGCTGGGCCGGCACGGGCGCTTCCTCGAGAATCACGTGCGCGTTCGTGCCGCTGATCCCAAACGATGAGATGCCTGCTCGACGTGGCGTGCCATTGCGCGCCCACGGCAGCGCATCGGTCAGCAGCGAAACCTCTCCCAGCGACCAGTCAACCTGGTCGCTGGGCCAGTCCACGTGCAACGTCTTCGGCAGCAGGCCGTGACGCAATGCCATCGTCATCTTGATCACGCCGGCCACTCCGGCCGCGGCCTGGGCATGACCGATGTTTGACTTGATCGAGCCGAGCAGCAGGGGCCGCCCGTGGGCGCGGGCCTGTCCGTAGGTTGCAAGCAGTGCCTCGGCCTCGATCGGATCGCCCAGCATCGTGCCGGTGCCGTGCCCCTCCACGACATCCACATCCTCGCCGCCGAGACCCGCGTCCTTGAGCGCATCCG
>DATNKN010000387.1:0-3135 GCA_035603375.1 Solirubrobacteraceae bacterium | reverse complement strand
GCTGGTTGGGTTGTGTATTACTCTTTTTGAACGATTCACGATAGTGGCTACATAGTGTAGTCACCGTGGTGAATTGTTAAAAATTGATGTACTACACCCCACTGGTTGGGCCCTCGAGTTTGGCGCTCCATTGGTCACAGCCAGTTCGTAGGTGGCACTTTAGGACTGATGGCCGATCGAGAACTCGACATCGGGCGCCTCTATGTTCGCCACCGTGAGGAGCTGCTCACGTTCATCGTGCGCCGAACGAGCGACACCGAGGTTGCGCTGGATCTGTGGGCCGAGACGTTCGCCCAAGCACTCGCCGGTCGTGGACGCTATCGCGGAGCCACCGACGAGGAGGCTGGCGCGTGGCTCTACGGGATCGCGCGGCGACAGCTCTCGCACTACTACCGTCGCGGCAGCGCCGAGCGCCGAGCGATGAGGCGGTTGGGGATCGAGCGCCCAGAGATTGATCCCAACACAGAAGCCGAGATTGTCCGCCGCGCGGGTCTCGATGACCTGCGCCAAGCGATCGCAGCTGGCGTTGCGATGCTCCCAGAGGATACGCGCGAGGCAATCGAGCTGCGCATCGTAGATGAGCTTTCTTACCCCGACCTGGCAGCCCGTCTGGCGATCACCGAGCAGGCGGCCCGCAAGCGCGTCTCGCGCGGGATCGGGACGCTCAACCATTTGTTGGATACCAAAACGCTCATGGAGGCACTGGAGAGATGACCGAGACACGCCACGACACCGGATACGAGCGCCTGCTCGAGGACTTCGGTCAAATGCTCCAAGAGGCAGAGACACGGCCCGCTGGCAGGCAGCGTGGTCGCCGGCGAGCCGCCGCGGGCGCACTCGTGCTTACGGGAATCGTCGCCGGGGTACTGGCGCTGATGGGCGCAAGCAGTGGCGGGCGCCTCAACGTTGTGGCGCAGGCCAAGGCCGCACTCGTGCCGTTGGGGCACGTCGTACACCTCGTCACCACCTCACGCATGGAAATGCGGGACGGCTCTCAGGCCGAAATCGTCGGTCCTGAAGCTGAAGAGAATACGCCCCGGGTCGCTGAACGGTGGTTGGCCTCCCAGCCAACGCGCTGGCGAGTTGCCGCCACCGTCCCCTACGTCACCACGCAGGGCACCGCGCATCCCGAACAGATGCAGCTGGCCTACGCCGGCGGCACCGAAGAGCTCTATCTCCAGTCGCTCAACACACTGGATATAACGACCGGTGTAAACGAAGGCAGCGCGCGGGTGAGTCTGAGCGATGGGCCACTCGGCGCCGACCCCGTAGCTCGCATCCGCTCGATGCTTGAAGCCGGGCAGCTACACGACGCCGGCAGCGGCACCGTGGACGGCCACGCGGTCGAGCGTTTGGTCGGGGACGAACTCAGCTCGCCGCTGGAGCAGGCTCACCAACTTTGGCCGGTCGAGTACGACGTCGACCCCAGCACATACACCCCCGTCCGCTTCACGGTCGAAGAGGTCGGGATGAGTTTTCAGGGCAACACCGGAACTCCAACCCAGGTCGTGGAAGTCAACACCTACGAACAGCTTCCGCTCAACGAAACGACTGTCTCACTGTTGAGTATTCACCCCGCCGGCAACCCGCTCGTAACTCACCATTACGAGGCCGCGAGCCCCCAGGAACCCGACGGTCCAGGTGCGCAGTCTGCGCGCCGCGTGAACCGCAAGCGCGATCGAGACTGACTCCCAAAGGCGCCGAGCAAGCGTCTGATAGGTGCCGCTATCCTGCCTTTCACCGCGACCACGAATGAGGGGAAGGGCAACATTTCCACCGCCACGATGCACAGCGCTGTGAACTTGGGCCTATAACCAGGTTCCTGGTGGTGTCTACACGATGCGGTCAAGTAGGTGAGCCGCTCCAAGCGACGGTAACGTGGTCGCAAGCATGAGTTCCGTACCTGCTCAAATCGATCTTCGACGGTTGCGCGCTCGGCGAGAGGAGATCCTGGGGTTCGCTGCTGAGCATGGTGCGCGCAACGTGCGTGTGTTCGGCTCGGTGGTGCGCGGCGAGTCGGATGCGTCGAGCGACGTGGACCTCTTGGTCGAGATGGAACCTGGGCGCAGCCTGATCGACCTCGTGGGGCTGTGGCAGGACTTGGAGGACATGCTCGGCACCCATGTCGATGTGCTCAGCGACGGCGGTGTGAGCCCACATCTGCGCGAGCGCATCTACGCCGAGGCCGTGTCGCTATGAAGGACGAGCGTGCTTATCTGCTGCACGCCATCGAAGCAATCGACGCGATCTCCAGCTACACCGTCGATGGCAGCGAAGCGTTCTTCTCAGATGGCAAGACCCAGGATGCCGTCATCCGCAACATCGAGATCATCGGCCAGGCGGTCAAGGGAATCTCGGATAGCACGCGCGCTTTGGAGCCAGCGGTGCCCTGGCGGCAGATCGCCGGTATGCGCGACAAGCTCATCCACGAATACTTTGGTGTCGATCTCGCGCTCGTCTGGGATGTCGTTGAGCGCGAACTGCCTGTGCTGCGTCCACAACTGGAGAAGCTGAGTCGACGCTTGGCGGATAAGACAAGCTCAGAGGATCGACCGGCTTCCTGAGTCTCCGCAGCCGACGTAGCAACCCAATGCGAAGGCGCATAGCTATCGTGACCTTCGTTCCAGACGCCGACTAGTAGAGGAGCCACCCGGATGTCCACCGCAACACTGCAAACCACAGAGGGCACGATCGTCTTCGAGCTGTTCGACGAGGACGCGCCCAAGACGGTCGAGAACTTCCGCAAACTCGCCTCCGAGGGCTTCTACGACGGGCTGAACTTCCATCGCATCATCAGCGACTTTATGATCCAGGGCGGCTGCCCGCAGGGCACCGGCACCGGCGGCCCCGGCTACACCTTCGAGGACGAGTTCAACCAGCACAAGGTCGTACGCGGAGCGCTCGCGATGGCCAACGCCGGTCCCAACACCAACGGCTCGCAGTTCTTCATCGTCACCGCCAAGGCGTGCCCGTGGCTGGACGGCAAACACACTGTCTTCGGCGAGGTGAGCGACGGCATGGACGTCGTGGACAAGCTCGAGGCGGTTCGGACCGACGGCGGCGACCGCCCCTCCGGGCCGGTCGGCATCGCCTCCATCGAGCTCTCCGAGTAGGACCGCCGGATTGACCTGACGG
>DATNKN010000386.1:0-2733 GCA_035603375.1 Solirubrobacteraceae bacterium | reverse complement strand
AGCTGGGTTCAGAACGTCGTGAGACAGTTCGGTCCCTATCTGCCGTGGGCGTTGGAGAATTGAGAGGATTTGTCCCTAGTACGAGAGGACCGGGATGAACGCACCTCTGGTGTATCTGTTGTCCTGCCAAGGGCATAGCAGACTAGCTACGTGTGGATCGGATAACCGCTGAAAGCATCTAAGCGGGAAGCCGGCCTCAAGATGAGTTCTCCCATCCCCTAGAGGGAGTAAGACCCCTGGTAGACCACCAGGTTGATAGGCCGGATCTGGAAGGACGGTAACGTCCGTAGGAGACCGGTACTAATGGGTCGAGGGCTTGACGGATTTTTTTGATTCCTAGGCAGTGCATGCCTAGGAGTGGTACTCGTTGTGGCGCTGTGTAGTTTTGAAGGACCCCGAGACGCGTGGTCTCTCACGTTTTTCCGGTGGCCTTGGCGAGGGGGAAACACCTCTTCCCATTCCGAACAGAGAAGTTAAGCCCCTCAGCGCCGATGGTACTTGGCTCGCAAGGGCCTGGGAGAGTAGGACGCCGCCGGTTTATTTACGCACACGAGCCGCCCAATGGGCGGCTCGTGGCGTTGCTATGGCCCTCGTGACCAAGGCCGTTCGCTACCGGGGGTTTCTTGACGACCCCACCCCGCGCGCACCATCCGCGCAAGATCGCTCCGGCGAGGGGGAACCGCGCGTCACTCCGGCGCGAGCTCGCCCGCCGACAGGACACAGGCACACCTGTTCCGCCGCCACCACAATTCCCGGGCGCCGCGCACCGAGCCGGCTCCGCAATCCCCTCCTGTGCGGATGCGCCCGCTCGCCATCCGTCGCACGGTCGCCCGAGTCGCTCCAGGCGACCCCGGACCGCTCCGGCCACTCAGTGCGCGCGTCTTGCTCGACCTCCCAGTCGCGAGCATCGTCGTCCTCGAGCAACAAGAACGCGCGCACCAGCTGCAGCGAGCGCACCAGCCGCGGCGGCGCTACGGGTTTGTGCGATGAACAGAACATGTGTTCGTACAGTAGCCCGGCCGTCGGACGGCGTGGAGGCGAACGTGTGTTTGTGCGGGTTTTGTCCCCTCCGCCCCGCGCAAAAATGGCGTACTCATGCGGGATTCTCGGCCTCGGCCTTGCAACGAAAATTGCGAGCAGGCGGGTCGCTCGGTGGTGGCAAGGGTGGCTCAGCGGCCGCCAGCTGGCGATTGACTGGGGTTCTGGGGGATGCTGGTTCGGTGCAGACCCGAGGGCGCCCGCGTGACGACCGTGTCGCGGGCGAGTGCTCTCAGGTGTCTCGCCGGCCGGCTCCCGGCAGCGACTGCTCTCGGCAGGGCTCAGGCGGTGCTGCTCGAACTAGTCATCGACATGGCTGTTACGCTTGCCAAGCGCTTCGTCCAGCAGCCCGAGCGGGCTCCTCGGCGGCGCATTCAGCTTATGGAGAAGTTCGTCATCGAAGGTGGCGCCCCGCTCTCCGGCACGATGATCGCGGCCGGTAACAAGAACGGCGCCCTGCCCATCCTCGCCGCCTGCCTGCTTACGGAGGACGAGGTCGTCGTGCACAACGTGCCCCGCATCCGCGACGTCGATGCAATGCTCGCGATCCTGAAGGCACTCGGCGTGTCCGTCGAATGGCGCGGTGCCAACGAGGTCGCCCTGTGCGCCGCCGATGTTGCCCACGTCGAAATCGACCCCGAGCTTGCCGAGCAGATCCGCGCCTCCTTCCTGCTGGCCGGTCCTCTGCTGGCGCGCTTCGGCAGTGCCGTGATGCCGCCGCCGGGTGGCGACGTGATCGGTCGCCGCCGCCTGGACCCGCACCTCGACGCGTTTCGCGCGATGGGCGCCACCGTGGAGTGCAACCGCGAGATCGTTTTGACAGCCCCCGGAGGACTGCGTCCCAGCGACGTGTTCATGGACGAGCCATCGGTGATGGCCACCGAGAACGCCCTGCTCGCGGCCGCCTTCACGCCCGGCACCACCGTCATCGGCAACGCCGCCTGCGAGCCCCACGTGCAGGACCTCGCGCGGATGCTCGTGAAGATGGGCGCCGACATCCAGGGCATCGGCTCCAACCTGCTCGCCGTCGGCGGCGCCAAGCGTCTGCACGGTTGCGAGCATCGTGTCGCGCCCGACCACATCGAGATCGGCAGCTTCATGGCGCTAGCGGGCGTCACCGGGGGGGAGCTGCGCATCAAGGACACCGTTCCCGCCGACCTTCGCATGATCCGCCTCGTGTTTGAGCGCCTCGGGTTGTGCACAGTGCTCGATGGCAACGACGTGATCGTGCCCGGATCCCAAAAATTGGTTGTCCAGTCCGACGTCGGCGACTACAAGGGCAAGATCCAAGACGGGCCGTGGCCCGCTTTCCCGGCCGATCTGACCTCGATCGCCGTCGCCCTCGCCACCCAGGCAGAGGGGTCGATTCTCGTGCACGAGTGGATGTTCGAGAATCGTCTGATCTTCGCCGACAAGCTGATCCTGATGGGTGCCGACATCGTCATGTGCGATCCCCACCGTGCGATCGTCACCGGGCCTCGCCGGTTGCGCGGCGAGCGGGTCGAGTCGCCCGACATCCGCGCCGGCATGGCGATGCTGCTTGCCGCCCTGTGTGCGGAGGGGCGCAGCGAGATCGGCAACATCCGTCAGATCGACCGCGGCTACGAGCGCATCGACGAGCGCCTGCGTGAGCTGGGTGCGCGTATCGAGCGGGTCGCAACAGAGCCGGTACACGTATAGGCACAGGTGCGTGCG
>DATNKN010000352.1:0-4063 GCA_035603375.1 Solirubrobacteraceae bacterium | reverse complement strand
CGAGCTGGCGATTCTGCGCGACGGACGCGAACTGCGCTCCTACGGTTCGCAGGGCGAGCAACGTCTCGCCCTGCTTGCCCTGCTACTCGCTGAGCGCGCGGTGCTGGCAGATGAGCGCGATCGCGTACCGCTGATGTTGCTCGACGACGTCATGAGCGAGCTGGACCTTGCTCGCCGCGAGCTGCTTTCGCACGAGCTGAGTGGTGGGGGGCAGAGCGTCGTTGCCACCACCGACCTTGCCCACGTGCCGGGGGCTGGCGATAGGACTGTTACGCGTTTGCGCATCTCGTCCGGGACGATTCTGCAGGAGGCGATAGCAGCGTGAGTCGCATCGCTCCCCGCCGACTCTCGTTTGCGCTGGAGGATTTGACCACGGGGCTCGCGCCCGCGACAACGCTCGCGCGGGTACAGAAGATTTGGGAGCAAACGGTCGGGGTCGCAGTCGCGCAGGCGGGTAGCCCTACCGCAGAGCGCAACGGGGTGCTGACGATTTCCTGCGCCGATTCGGTATGGGCTGCGGAGCTTGATCTGATGGGCCCGGAGCTCGTGACGCGTCTCAACCGGGCGCTTGGCGAGGGGCACGTCGACAAGCTCCGCTGTCGTGTCGGCTGAGGACCGCACGACAGCCGTGTCGAGCCTTTGCCGGCGAACCGCCGGGGGCACCCTCCAGAGTATGCTCGGTACGCCCAGTTTTGGCTTATTTGCAGGGCTTTCGACCAAGGATCTAGGGGCGTCTCCGGGGGTCGCTGTGCTATCATTCTTCTAACATCATCCGCGCCCCGGACCGAGGTCTAAACAGCCCGGACGCCGGGGCGTTCTCGCGTCATCGGAGGACTATTGGCGACCGACACCTCAAGCTCGCAGCCCAAGCCTGCCGCCACCAGCGGCGCAAACAACCCGACCATGGGGGGCGACGCCAGCTACGACGCGCAGGACATCACCGTGCTGGAGGGCCTTGAGGCCGTTCGCAAGCGCCCTGGCATGTACATCGGCTCGACCGGAGTCATGGGCTTGCACCACCTTGTGTACGAGGTTGTGGACAACTCGGTGGACGAGGCGCTCGCCGGTTTCTGTACCGAGGTGTCCGTCGCGATCCACCCGGACAACTCAATCACGGTCGTCGACAACGGTCGTGGCATTCCGGTGGCGATGCACGAGAAGGAGGGTCGGCCGGCGGTTGAGGTCGTGCTCACGGTCCTTCACTCCGGCGGGAAGTTCGGCGACGGAGGCGGCTACAAGGTTTCCGGTGGACTGCACGGCGTGGGCGTGTCCGTCGTCAATGCGTTGTCCGAGCGCCTGCTCGTGGAGATCCGCCGTGACGGGCATGCTTTCTCCCAGGAGTACGCTCGCGGCGCCCCCCAGGAGGAGTTGAAACAGGGCGAGAAGCTGCCGGCTGGCTCCTCCACTGGCACGACTGTCACGTTCCTACCCGACGCCGACATCTTCGAGTCGCTCGACTTCGACTTTCACACGCTCGAGGAGCGACTGCGCGAGACCGCGTTCCTTACGCGCGGCTTGAAGATATCGATCGTGGACGAGCGCGCGGAGGGTCATTCCGCCGAGTTCCGCTACGAGGGCGGGATCGAGGACTTCGTCGCCTACCTCAACGAAAACAAGGACACCGTGCATCGCAAGGTCGTGTTCTTCTCCGGTGAGAGCGAGGAGGGTGCGGTCGAGGTGGCGATGCAGTGGAACTCCTCCTATCAGGAGTCGATCCACTCGTTTGCCAACAACATCAACACGCGCGAGGGCGGCTCGCACATGTCCGGCTTCCGCTCGGCACTGACACGCACACTGAACAAGTACGCCCGCGACCACGGTCTGCTGAAGGAGAAGGAGGACAACCTCTCTGGTGAGGATGTCCGAGAGGGACTCACGGCCGTCATCTCGGTCAAGCTGCGCGACCCCCAGTTCGAGGGTCAGACCAAGACCAAGCTCGGGAACCCGGGCATGGCCGGCTTCGTGGAGTCGATCGTCAATGCTGGCCTTGGAGAGTTTCTTGAGGAGAATCCGAGCGAGGCCCGCGCGGTCATCATGAAGGCGGTTCAGGCGCAGCGCGCTCGCGACGCTGCGCGCAAGGCACGCGACTTGACCAGGCGCAAGTCGGCGCTTGAGAACTCGACGCTTCCCGGCAAGCTCGCCGACTGCTCTGTCAAGGACCCGAGCCTTGCGGAGCTATTCGTGGTCGAGGGCGACTCCGCCGGAGGCTCGGCCAAGCAGGGTCGCGACCGCAACACCCAAGCGGTGTTGCCCCTGCGCGGGAAGATCCTCAATGTCGAGAAGTCGCGCATCGACAAGGTTCTGCAGAACACTGAGGTACAGGCACTCATAACGGCGATCGGCACCGGTGTGCGCGACGAGTTCAACCTCGAGAACGCCCGCTACCACAAGGTCATCCTGATGACCGACGCCGATGTCGACGGAGCGCACATCCGTACCCTGGTATTGACCCTGCTCTTCCGTGAGATGCAGGACCTGATCGAAGCCGGCTATGTCTACATAGCCAAG
This sequence comes from Solirubrobacteraceae bacterium, assembly GCA_035603375.1. Taxonomy (GTDB): domain Bacteria; phylum Actinomycetota; class Thermoleophilia; order Solirubrobacterales; family Solirubrobacteraceae; genus Palsa-744. The sequence continues at coordinate 1,555 of DATNKN010000352.1, read as the reverse complement.
CCCCCGCTGTACAAGATCAAGCAGGGCAGCCGCGAGCGCTATATCGAGAAGGAGCACGAGCTGGAGGACACATTGCTGGCCGACAAGTGGGAGAAGCTCGCCGTCTTCGACCGCTACGGCAGCCAGTTCAAGCTCACCGACACGCGGTGGCAGCGCTTCATCCGGCTGCTCAAGCAGTACGAGGGCTGGTCGTCCTCGCTGCGCGCCGTGCACGGCCACGAGATGGTGCAGTTCCTGGAGGAGTCTTCGCTCCTCGGCAACGAGGTCAAAAGCGCCGAGGACGCGATCGCCGTTCTTTCTCGCGACGGCCTGGAGGGCGAGACGCACGCCACCGAGCTGATCGAGCAGGACCCGCTAGAGCTGCGCGTCAAGGCAACCGAGACTCGCACGGGCTTCGCGCGAATGCACAGAATCAAGCGAACCCTGTTTGACTCCCAGGAGTATCGCCAGCTCGCCGCTGTGCACCGTCAGCTGATCGAGATGGCGGGCACCCCCGCGTTTGAGGTGCGCCTCGGCGATTCGCACGAGAGCGCCCCGTCCTTCGAGGCGCTGCGTGCCGCCGTGATGACCGTCGCCCAGAAGGGCGTCAAGCTCCAGCGTTTCAAGGGGCTTGGCGAGATGAACGCGGCACAGCTCGCCGAAACCACGATGGACCCGGCAAGCCGCACGCTCGCGCAAGTCACGCTCGAGGACGCCGCCGCCGCCGACCGTACGTTCTCGATGTTGATGGGCGACCAGGTCGAGCCGCGACGTCTGTTCATCGAAGACAACGCCCGTGCCGTGGCGAACCTAGACGTCTAGAGGGGTGATCCAGTATGGCAACGCCTGAGACTCTCAGCGGCGGCAACGTTGAGCCGCGTGCGCTCGAGGACGAGATGCGCACCGCGTACCTCGACTACGCGATGTCGGTCATCGTCGGCCGTGCTCTACCCGACGTGCGCGACGGGCTGAAGCCGGTCCACAGGCGTGTGCTCTACGCGATGAACGAGCTGGGACTCGGCCCGACTCGCTCCTACGCCAAGTGCGCGAAGATCGTCGGCGAGGTGATGGGCAACTATCACCCCCACGGCGACTCCGCCATCTACGACACGCTCGTGCGGATGGCCCAGGACTTCTCGATGCGCTACGAGCTGGTCGACGGTCAGGGCAACTTCGGCTCTGTCGATGACGATCCGGCTGCCGCCATGCGCTACACCGAGGCCCGACTCGCCCGCATCGCCACCGAGATGCTGCGCGACCTGGACATGGACACGGTCGACTTCGCGCCCAACTACGACGGCTCTCGCCAGGAACCGCTCGTACTACCGGCTCGCTTCCCGAACCTGCTCGTCAACGGTTCCTCGGGGATCGCCGTCGGCATGGCGACGAACATCCCGCCGCACAACCTGCGCGAGGTGATCGACGCAACGATCGCCTACATCGAGCAACCGCAGATCACCGTCGACGAGCTGATGACCCACATAAAGGGGCCGGACTTCCCGACCGCCGGGATCATCCTCGGCCGCGCCGGCATCCGCGAGGCATACGAGACCGGCCGCGGCCGGGTCCGCGTGCA
>DATNKN010000336.1:0-4087 GCA_035603375.1 Solirubrobacteraceae bacterium | reverse complement strand
GAGCCAGTTCGACTTCGCCGATGCGGACCGCATCCATCACCTGGATGCGTCTACGCAGTCATGGGAGCAACTCGCTGTGGTTCTCGCGCTACGCCACGATCGGATCGCTTCTGCCAGCGCGACCGAGCATGATGCGCAGCTTCGTGTCGAGTTCGCGAGCGGACGACTCTTGACTGCCGGACCGGTCCCGCAGTACGAGAGTTGGGCAGTCACGGGTGAAGGATTTCAGCTCATCGCCATGCCCGGTGACGGCGGCGTCATGCACTTCTCGAACGGTGGCGCCTTCTCGAACGGTGGCGCCGTGACCAAGCTCCGCGAGACCTGACCCACGCAGCGTCACTGCGCTGTTGCAACCCGACAAAGCGAGCACGCCAAGGTAATCCTCCCCGTGACCGGATCGCGCGACGAGAGGCGACGTCAGAGCGCGTCGGGTGATATTGGTGATGCACGGCTGCGTGTCGATAACACAATCCGAGGGAGGCGCAATGGACGAGTTCGAAATCGTGATGACTATCGACCGGCCGGCTGCCGACGTGTTCGCCGCGTTGCAGGACCTCGACAAGATCCCGCGCTGGAACTCGTCGCTCAGCGAAGTCCGCAAGACGAGCGATGGCCCGCTAGCCGCCGGGAGCACGCTGGTGTACATCGGCAGATTCCTTGGGCGCAGCTACGAATCACCGTCGGAGTACAGCGAGTTCGTCGCCGACACGAGCTACGTCAGCAGAACCAAGTCGGGGCCGTTCGATCTCGAAGTCGCGACGACGCTGGACCGCGTCGACGGTGCCACCAAGCTCACCGTCAACGTGCGCGGTGAGAGCCACGGCTTTTTCAAAGTTGCCGAGCCGGTCGTAGTCCGGCTCACCAAGCGGACATTCGAGAACGCTTACGAGAACTTCAAAACCCTGCTCGAGGCGGATGCACTCTAGACGCGGGCACCTCGGGAGGGCCGCTTCATCGCGGTCGCTTTTCGGGAAAGGAGCGCTCTTCACGCAGCCGCGAGGCCTTGTCCCCTCTCGCGAAATCCGAGAGATCGTGCCGCGTTCTGGCGCCGGGTCCTCGTGCGGTCTGCTACAGGTTGGTTGTGAGCATGAGGTCGGTACTTTGGGGCGGTCCGTTCGTTGTCGCGGTGGCCGTTCTGATGGGTGTGGGCTGGCTGGACGGTGCTCGCGCGGGCCGGACGATTACCACCGCTGACGGGACCACCGCTCACGGGAGCTACGCATCTGCGTGTGATTGTCGGTGATGCGCCGCCTCCCATCTTCGACGTTGATACGGGGACGACCGCGATCGTTCCGGGCGTAGTGCCTGTACCGGCGGACGCCCCCGGTCAAACTCATTTCGGTGCTGGATGACGCGGCAGCCCATCGCGCGCGAACCGCATTGGGATCGACGTCGCGCTCGACGAGGCTCAGTCGCTCCGGGGGAACCGGCGCGGGCAATAGGTCCCATCCAACGGGTCCGCTCTCCAGCCACAGACCATCTACCTGAACGGCCCATACGTCGCATGGTTGGCGCCCCATGAGGATGAAGAACTCGGGGTTCTCCCCGTCGTGGCAGAGGAGCACGCACGGCAGTTCCGGCTTCCACCGGCTATTGGCAATCCCAGGAGCGGTGCCCATGCGCCGCCAGTCGAGGCCGTGGGTCGCGATCGACTCTCGATTGACTGAGGCGGTCACGTGGAACCGAGCGCCCGTCCCGAGCGTGACGGACAGCTGGGGGCGACGCTCGCGCCACCCGCGTTCGCCCTCGAGTGCGGCCACAACTGCCTGCACCCACTGGTCGCCTATCGGGCGACCGCATGTCGCGGCGATGACGTGTGCTGTGTCCCCAACTATCCATGCTCCCGACGGCTCAAGCCGCGCCCGGCACGCGCGGGCATCTGGCGACAGCTCCTCGAACGCGATCCACCCCTCTGTCCCGTCCGGGAGCGCGACTGCACTCGAATAACAAGCGTCAGGCATGACAGCGCCAGGCTAGCGGGCGCCCGCGACCCTCGACCCGCGACACGACCCGTGACCGCTCCCACAAAATGCGACAGCGCGCAACGCGCTGCGGCTGCTCTGCGCGAGAACGAGGTGTGTCGTCGTCGTCTCATGCGATCGCTTCGCTCTCAGGATAGGTTCCGATTGTGATCGCCTCGGTTGTGACGCTCGAGGAGCGCCCGGACTTGGTCGAGCCTATGTGGGCGATGCCAAACACGTGGCCTACGTTCATGCAGCAGGATCCGGTCGGCGGGCTGTTCTATGGCCGGCTTGCCGATACGTTTCCGGAGTATCAGTTGCTTGCCCTTGACGATCAGGGTGCGATCGTCGGCAAGGTCCACAGCGTGCCGTTCGCCTGGGGCGGAAGCGATGACGAGCTGCCTGTCAGGGGATGGGACGGAATTCTCGAACAGGCTTTCAGCGACCATGAACGCGATCAGCAGGCCACGGCGGTCTCGCTGATCGAGGCACGCGTCGTTCCTGATCATCGGCGGGGTGGGCTCAGCTCCGTACTGCTCGACGCAGCGCGACGCAACGTTCAGCGGCTCGGGTTCACAGACCTCTTCGGGCCGGTTCGCCCCACGGAAAAGAGCGCGGAGCCGCGGACGCCGATGTCTGAATATGTAGCTCGGGTCCGCGACGATGGCTTGCCCGCCGATTCCTGGCTGCGCGTTCATGTTCGCCTGGGTGCCCGAATCGTCAGCGTGTGCCCGCTGTCAATGGTCATCCCGGGAACACTCGCGCAATGGCGAGAATGGACTGCGATGCCGCTGAGCAGTACCGGCCTCACCGACATTCCGGAGGCGCTCGCTCCACTGCACGTGTCGATCGAGCACGACCACGCGGTGTACGTCGAACCCAACGTCTGGGTTCACCACCGGCTCGCTACACCCCCCAGCGACTCGAGCCAAACGACGATCCACAGAACCACATGAGCAACGACGCCTGCTCCTAGAGTGGCTGTCGCAAATTCCGGAAGCAGCCACGAAGGACGACCATCGCCGCGTTGTCGCTTGGCGCGAGAACGAGTCACGCGCGAGGCCCAGTGGGCGGCCGTCTGCGAGCGCGGCAACGCCACGGTCCCGCTATGCGGCTACGTTGGCGTTGCTCGTGGGCCTTTGCCAACGCCGTGTTGGTCGCGATTCCGTAGAAGCGGCGGTACCTGGCGATGCGCTAGCGCGGAACGTCCACCGCACGCGCTGCCTCCCCGCTGTGGCTGCGAAAAGGCGCGTCACTCGGCATCGGGCACCGACCAGTAAGGATCGTCAGCAGACTCCGCGGACCCTGCCGCCTAGACTTCGAACCGCCGCCACCAAACGTCGATACAGGGACAGGGATCGCAATGAAGATGCGCACGCTCGGCTCGCTCGAGGTTTCCGCGCTCGGGCTCGGATGTATGGGAATGTCGTCCTTCTACGGGTCCGCTGACGACGGCGAGGCGATCGCCACGATCCACCGCGCGCTCGAAATCGGCATCAACTTCCTCGACACTGCGCAGCTCTACGGCCCGATGACCAACGAGTCGCTCGTCGGCGAGGCGATCAAAGGCCACCGCGACGAGTACGTCATTGCAACCAAGTTCGCGCGCCGCATCGGCCCCGACACGGTCCCGGGCGACATGTCCACGATCGGTCCGCTCGACGGCAGCGCCGAGTACGCTCGCAGCTCGGTCGAGGGCTCGCTGAAGCGCCTTGGCACCGACTACATCGACCTTTATTACCAGCACCGCGTCGACCCGAACGTTCCGATCGAGGAGACCGTCGGCGCGATGGCGGAGCTTGTCCAGCAGGGCAAGGTCCGCCACATCGGCCTGAGCGAAGCGGCGCCGGAGACGATCCGCCGCGCCCACGCCGTCCATCCGATCACCGCGCTGCAGAGCGAGTACTCGCTGTGGAGCCGCGACGTGGAAGACGAGATCCTGCCGACCTGCCGAGAGCTCGGCATCGGCTTCGTTCCCTACTCGCCGCTCGGCCGCGGCTTCCTCTCCGGCCGCTTCACCTCCCCCGACGAGCTGGACGAGGGCGACTTCCGGCGCAGCGGCCCGCGCTTCACCGGCGAGAACCTCGACGCCAACCTGGAGCTCGCCGCCAAGGTCGCCGAGATCG
>DATNKN010000329.1:0-3453 GCA_035603375.1 Solirubrobacteraceae bacterium | reverse complement strand
GAAGCGGTCATTGCGGCAGTGGTGCTGCGCGCCGATATCGGCGCGGAAGCGCTACGTGCGCATTGCGCCGATCGCCTCGCACCGTACAAGGTGCCGAAGGCGATCGTTGTCGTCAAGGCGCTCCCACGCACGGCCTCGGGGAAGCTCCTGCGTCGAGACCTGGCTTCGGCCGCGGGTCTATGATCGGCGCTCGGTGCGCCGCCTTCTCACTGCCTCCTCGGTCGCGCTCCTGGCCCTCTTTGCCGCAGGGGCGCTCGCCGCGGGTGGCCATGACCGCGTCGTCGGGAACTGCACCAAGTCGCAGGTCAAGCCGACGACGATCGTTCTCGCCTGTGCTGACGACAACGCTTATGTGGCGCAGATCAGCTGGTCTTCGTTCGGCGGTGCGACCGCGTCGGGCTCGGGCCAGTTCTACGACAACCCGTGCACCCCCAACTGTGCCGCGAGCAAGGACCAGGTGACGGCGGTGTCGTTCAGCCTGTCGCGGCCCAGGCGCTGCCCGGGCGGCGTGAACGACTACCGGCGCATGTCGATCACCTTCACGGCCGCGCCGCCCAAGCACTACGGGCTCCACTACAGCCCCGCTCTCTACTGTCCAATCCCCTGATCGATCCCGAGGCGCAGCGGCGCGACTGTCTCGAGCGGTGGGACTGCGCGTCGGCCGGGTGGGCTAAGGCCCAGGTCTGGCTGCGCGAAGAGGCGGCGCCAGTTTCGCAGGCGATGATCGACGCACTGGCCCTCCAGCCCGGACAGCGCCTTCTGGAGCTCGCAGCCGGTCCGGGCGAAACCGGCTTCCTCGCCGCCGAGCTCGTGCTCCCCGGCGGCACGCTGATCTCCAGCGACCAGTCCAACGCGATGCTGGAGGTGGCGCGCGCCCGCGCCACAGAGCTCGGGCTCGAGAACGTCGAGTTCCGTCCGATCAACGCCGAGTCGATCGACCTGCCGGTCGCGAGCATCGACGCCGTGCTGTGCCGCTGGGGCTACATGCTGATGATCGACCCGCAGGCGGCGCTGGCCGAAACGCGCCGTGTCCTGCGCGCCGGTGGTCGCCTCGCGCTCGCGGTCTGGGACAGCCCGGAATCGAACCCGTGGCTCGTCGTCCCCAACCGCGTGCTCATCGAGCACGGGCTGATGGAGGCGCCGGACCCGAGCGCGCCAGGCCCCTTCGCGCTGTCTGAGCCGCAGCGGCTAACCGAGCTCCTCGAGCAGGCCGGCTTCACCGGGATCGAGCTCGAACGCGTCGACATTGTGCGGCGCGCTGCGAGCTTCGAGGATTGGTGGCAGATGCACCTCGACATGTCGCCGGCCGGCGCGCTGGTGCGCGCCTCGGATCCGAGCGTCGCAGCGCAGGTGGCCGCTGATGTCCGTGAGCGGCTCGCCGGCTACGGCCTCGAGATCCCCGGCCGAAGCCTCGTGGCAGCCGCCGAGGCCTAGATGTAGGTACTGAGCAGGTTGGTTCGCTCGTTGAGGCGGGCGATCGGGGGCTTGTGGCTGAGGGCTGAGTGTCTTCGGTGATGGTTGTAGTGCCAGAGCCATCCGTCAAGGGCTGCGGTGCGCTCGGTGCTGTTGCGGTAGATCGCGCCGTAGGCCCAGCCGCCGAGGAGGGTGCGGATGAAGCGTTCTGCTTTGCCGTTGGTCTGGGGGCGGTAGGGGCGTGTGCGGAGGTGACGAATGCCGAGCGCGCGACAAGCGATTGCATGGGCGAAGGAGCGGTAGGGCGCGCCGTTGTCGGTGAGCAGCTGCTCGATCTGGATGCCATGGCGTGCGTAGAACGCAGTTGCTCTTCTTAGAAAAGCAACTGCTGTGGTGGCTTTCTCGTCGCTGAGGACTTCGGCGTAAGCCAGGCGGGTGCAGTCGTCGATCGCGATGTGCACGCATTCCCAGCCGACAGTGCCGCGGTCGACGCCGGCAGCATCGCGTTTGTGCGGGTTGTAGTGCTGTCGCTGATTGCCCCGCGCGCGTTTGCCAGCGCCGCCCTGAATCCGCCCGAGTTTCTTGACGTCGATGTGGATCAGCTCGCCCGGACGAGCTCGCTCATAGCGAACGGCCGGCTCGAGCCCCAACCGGCCGAGTTTGCCCATCCCGACCCGTGCCAGGACCCCGGAAACGGTCGACAAGGCCATCCCGAGCGTCTCGGCGATCTCCGCCGCAGTGAAGCGCAGCTTGCGCAAAGCAACGATCGCTTGGACGCGCTGTTCGCTCGTGCGATGCGGAATCGAGTGCGGCGCCGAGGAGCGATCCAACAGCCCGCGCTCCCCCTCAGCCCGGTAGCGCCCGACCCACTTGCGAGCACAGCGCACGCTGACCTCGGCGGCCGCGGCCGCCGAGGTCAGCGACCAACCACGATCAACAACGCGCTGAGCGAGATCCCGACGCCTGTTCAGACTGAGCGCCGCGTTAGCGTGCAACTTCATCCGGTTCTCCTTGGACTGGGGTGCTTGGCAGCTCCCAGCCTCCAAGGGGACCCGGATGGACCAACCTACTCAGGAACTACACCTAGATGGGTCGATTGCAGCAGTGCAAGCCAAGGGCCGGCGACGCAGGGACGGGCCGGCTCACGCGTCCGGAGTGATCGCGACGACGCTGCCGGGCGCCACGGTCACCGTCGCCGTCTGGCCGGTGGCGCTGGCCTCCTGGTCGACCAGGACCGGATCGACGTCGAGCACGCGCACGATTCGGACGCCGGCCTTGGCTACCACGCTCACCGCTCGCGGTCGCTTCCCGTAGTTGGTGACGATGTAGGTGTCCGCCCCGCCCGCGCCGGCCACGAGCACCCCCATCATCGTGCTCGGAGTCTGAAGCGTCGTCACGACGCTTCCGATCGGAAGCAGCTGGACCGCCGTCTCGAGCCCTGAGTAGAGCGGGCGCGTACTCACCACGCCCGCGTCGAGAACGAACGGGTCATAGCTCGATCCGCTCGAGTGGAAGCGGACCGAGAGGACCCCGCCGCGGACCGCGTTGAGCACCAGCCGCAGGCCCCAGACCGCCGCCGCGGGCGAGTCCGAGACGCCGGCCTTGCCGCGGCAGGCGACCGAGTTGCTCTCGGAGATCACCATCGGCAAGTGGACGCTCCGCGCCGCCGCGAGGGTCGCCAGGACCGCCGGGCTGAGGCTCGACGCGCCCGGCCGTAGCAGTGCCGCAACCGTGGCGGCGGCAAGGCCCGTACACGCGTTCAGCGGGTAGAAGTGAGTGTCGATCGTGTGCAGCGAGAGGGCCGCGACAAGCTGTGGGATGTCGCCGATCCAGCGCCCGGTCGCAAAATCGGGGCCTTCGATGTCGCTCCCCTCACCGAGCTGCCCCACCACAGCCTCGGCGTCGTCGAGGTAGGTCGAGAATGGAATCAACGACCGCGTCTGGCCGGTCGCATTCCACCAGCGAACCGCGGGCCCGTCGATGTCGGCTTCGTTGCCGACCTCGAAGCTGAGGAGGCCCGACGGAATCGCGCTCCGTGCT
>DATNKN010000298.1:0-3083 GCA_035603375.1 Solirubrobacteraceae bacterium | reverse complement strand
GTTACGTTGGGAGAGTTGTCCGATGGGGCGCCAGGCGCCTGGCCGGTTACAACCGGAGTGCCGTCGCCGAAGTTCCAGCTGTAGGTGGTGTAGGAGGGCTGCGGGTGTCCGTTGGAGGTGTAGGCGGTGCCGACGTTCAGGGTGATGTCGGACTCCATGCCATCGAAGCCGACGAGTTCGTTTGCGTTGACGGTGGTGGGAGCGGTGAAAAGCGGTTCAAGACGGATTCCGGATATGCACGGGACCGCTGGAAAGGGCAGTTTGTATGCCGCAAGATTAAAGGCGGAATTGAGGTAATACGAACCTTCGCCGTATACCTGGTTGTAGAGCGTTCCGGCATCCGATCCTTCTTGAGCGGCGCTGGCTCCGCCAATGACTGGCGCAAACCAATTGCGACACTCGTCCGTCGCCTCGTTTCCATAGGGATCCTGCCACGCATCGAGTAGAGGATTTGTGACGATGTCCTCCTGCTCGCTCGCGATTTGGTTGACGAGCAGATCTGCGAGGCCCGTGTCGCAAGAGCCATCCTGGCTGGGGCATTTCACCTGATTCGGCTCCTGCTGGTCCGGAGCCGCCTCGTGCTTTCCGGCGGGTTTGGCACTGGGGTCATAACCGCCATCCTGGCAGTCGTACGCTGGCGTGGCCTGGTCATTAGGGGTAAGGTGTCCATCTCCCAGTCCACCAGCCGTCCACGGCACCACGCCATAGAGAATAGTGTCTTCGTCGCCTGTCGCTAGATTCGTTGGGTTAATGTCCGAGTGGTAACTGCAAAAGCTATCTTTGTAGCTCTTATAGTCTTCGGATTCGATATATGGTTCTTTGTTGTGTTCGGCTGTCACTCTGGCAACTTCGGCTTTTTCCATTTCGGAAACCGTGCCGACAAAGTCCGAGCAGTGACCGGTCGTACCGCCACCGTCGAGGCATATCGTTACGCCCGGGGGCGTCAAGATATAGAAGATGGTTTCCATCCCCTTTCGCAGCGAATGCTGGGAAATGAAAGTTTCAAGCTCTTGTCGGATCTGCTGATCGGTTAGACAAACAGGTTCGTATTCTGATTCACCTTCAGCGTTCTTGCCAATCGACGCTCCGATCAGGTCCTGTCCTTCGAGAGGATGGGGGTCGTTGCAGCCCGAGGCGGGGTAAGGGTCCGTATCAGTGTAGGCACCCTTGAAAGCGGACTTGAACAGGGCGCGCTGGTTGGCCTTGTCGGTGTACTGCGCGTCAACCGCAAACACGCTTGCATATGAGCCGCTGACGGCGCCCATGTTATGGAAGAAGCCGTCGATGACAGTCTGCCAGTCGCCATGATAATGGTCGGTCGGGTCCCAGTAGATCGCGTAGGTCTTGTTCACCGACACGATCGGGTTCCCGCTTGGATTACTGAATTCTTCCGGATCGAGTGGATGCCCGACGATCGGACTTATGCCAGGCAGCGTGCTCCGGGACTGGACGCCAGCTGTGGTCGGACCTACCGTAGTAACAAGTGCTCCGGCGGGGGCGGCCGCGAGCAGCGATGCGAGCAAGAGCGAAGCCACAAGCGCAAGAGTTGCAAAGGTCGCGCAAGCGCGCGCTGAGAGCAGTCGGGAAGGAGTTGCCACGGACCCTACATCGGCAGGCCGGCTCAGTTGCCTTAGCCAGCGGGCGCGAGGCTGCAACTCTGCTTGCGGACGCCTCGCCGGCGCGTCGGGATCGCAGATGCGTGCTTTGCACGTGGACCGGGAACCATCATGCCGATGAGGACGGTCTACCGCCAACCTTCGCCGTGAGTGAGGTCGAGGGATCCACGCGGGCGCCTGGCGCGCGCAAGCGCGAGGCGCTGGAGCTGTTTGCACCGTTGCCACGCCACTACGACCGCGTAGCCGCCGCGCTGAGTTTTGGCCAGGACCCGCGCTGGCGGCGCGCGATGGTCGCGGGCCTCGGGGCGACGAGTGGGCAGCGCGTGCTCGACGTGGCGACGGGTACAGGCCTGGTGACGGCAGAGCTGGTGCGCCGCTACGGATGCGAGGTCGTGGGCCTCGACCAGAGCGCGCAGATGCTCGCGGGCGCCCGCGCACGGATGGCCGCCGACCAGGCGCTCGGCGAACGCGTATCGCTCGTGCAGGGCGAAGCCGAGCGACTACCGTTCGGCGCGGAGGAATTCGACCACCTCACGTTCACCTACCTACTGCGCTACGTAGACGACCCGGGCGCAACGATGGCGGAGCTGGCGCGTGTGGTGAAGCCTGGCGGGCGAATCGCCTCGCTTGAGTTCGCCGTGCCAGCAAACGTCGTGTGGCGATGGCTGTGGCGTCTGTACACGAACGTGGGCCTACCGACGCTCGGCCGGATCGTCTCGCGAGAGTGGGCGTACACCGGGCGGTTCTTGGCAAACAGCATCCCCGACTTCTACGACCTCTACCCACTGGCACGCGTGGTCGAGCTGTGGGAAGCGGCGGGTATCGGTGACGTAACCGTGCGCCCGATGAGCCTGGGTGGCGGCGTGGTCATGTGGGGGACCAAGCAAGCGAGCGAGTGAGGCGAACCCGGATGGCGGCACCGAGCCGGCTTGAGCGCCCCGCCTTCTATGCCCTGCGTCCGGGCGGCTGGCGCGACGCGCTGACACTGCTGCACCCGCCCTACACCGCCTGGCACTTGAGCTATGTGGCGATCGGCGCGGCGATCGCGCCGCGCTTCTATGGGAATCGCCTGCTGTGGGCGCTGCTCGCGTTTCTGCTCGCTGTCGGTGTAGCGGCGCACGCGCTCGACGAGCTGCACGGCCGCCCGCTCGAAACGCGGGTCTCGAGCCGCATGCTCGCGACCGCCGCGACACTGTCACTTGCGGGCGCGTCCACCATCGGAGTGGTCAGTGCGCTCACGATCTCGCTGTCCCTGCTGGCGTTTGTGCTTGCGGGCATCGTGCTGGCCCTCGCCTACAACCTGGAGCTTTTCGGAGGGCGCCTGCACTCGGACATGTGGTTCGCGCTGGCGTGGGGCGCGTTTCCGGCGCTCACGGGATATTGGGTGTGCTCGCCGCAGCCGCGACCCGCCGCGATCCTGGTCGCGGCGGCGTGCTTCGCGTTGAGTCTCGCTCAGCGGCGTCTCAG
>DATNKN010000288.1:0-4825 GCA_035603375.1 Solirubrobacteraceae bacterium | reverse complement strand
TTCGGCGATGTCGGTTGGCCCGAACTTGCGGTCGGGATGCTGGCGGTGCCGATCATGCTCAGCTCGCTGTTCCTGCAGAGCATCCTGCTCGCCGACGGCCGCGTGGTGCTCTACAACGGCGTCGAGGTGGGCGCCGCTGCCCTCACTGTGTTGCTGCTTCTCACGGTGCTGCCGCTGGCCGGGGGCGGAGTGCTGCTCGCGCTCTCGCTGATGGTCGTGCCGCAACTGCTCGCATTGTTCGTGTTCATGGCGGCGATGCGCCACCATGGCCGCCTCCTACGGCCCTTGGATCGGCCGCTGGTGCGGCGCATGGTCGGTTATGGAGCGCGGGCCTACGTGGTGACGCTTCTCTCCTACATGTTGATTCGAATCGACCTGCTGCTCGTAAATGGCATACAGGGGGCAAGGGCGGCCGGCCAGTACTCGATTGCCGTGGCGCTTGCCGACGCGCTGTATCTACTGCCCGTGTCGGTGTCGGTCAACCTGTTCGCGCGCGTCGCGCGGCGCTCGGGCGATCGCGAGTTGAGCCTCAGCGTGTTCCAGCTCGTCGCGGTCGGCTACCTGGTCGTGTGCGTGATCGCCGCACCGTTGGCGGACCCGGCGATAACGCTGCTGTTCGGCGCCGCCTACCATCCGGCGATCTCGCTGTTCTTGTGGCTGCTGCCGGGCGTGTACTGCCTGGGGCTGTTGACCGTGATCGCCTATCACTTCGCGGCAAACGGGATGCCGCGCGAGCTTGTGATGATTTGGGTGCCGGGGCTGGCCGTGAACCTGGCGATCGACATCGTCTTGCTGCCCGATCACGGGACCTATATCGCCTCGATCTCCTCCACGCTTGCCTACGCGATCGTACTCGTGCTGCACCTGCGTCGGTTTGCCCGCGAGCTTGGCGGGTGGGGGCGGCTGCGGCCCACATTTGCGGGGACCAGCTCGCTCTTGCGGTTGGCTTTGCGGCGGACTTAGAGGTTTGAGTGCCCGGACCGTGGTCGTTACACCCGTTCCATGAGAACGTCGGGGCGAGTGCCCTGCCAACGGGTGGCATCCCGGCGTACGAGAGAACCCGCGTAACCGAGGATGAGCAGTGCCGCGACGAGGGCGGCGGTGATCCGCACAACCTGCCATGCGGCCGTGCGGCCGTGGAGGAATCCGCCGGCGGGCGTGTGCACGCTTGCCAACAGCGGGCGCACGCCGCCATGCCTGCTCGCGGCGGCCGTCAGTAGCTTTATTGCCCAGCACACACCAACCACGTCGATCGCACCGATCGCGCCGTATAGTCCCTGCTCGTAAGTCTCCGTCGGCAATGCCATCGCGACGGGCACCGTCGCCACGAATATCGCGGGAATGCTCAGTAGCGAGAGGCGTCGCACCAAGCGTCTTTCGCCGCTCAACAGGAGCGCCGCCGGTAGCGTCAACGCCGCGATCAACAGGTAGGGGATCGTGTCGGCGACGATGACGAGCAGCTTGGCGGCATACTGTCTTGCGGCTTCCACGGGGTGAGCGCCGATAAAGCCGAGGTAGGCTTTACGGACAATCGTTTCGTAACGGCTAGAGAGAAACACCGTGCCCGGCGCTGTGCGCTTGACGTATTCGTAGGCCACGCTGTCGGTGAAGCGCATCCCGTAGCGGTTTGGTAGGTAGCCGATGCCGGCGTAGGCTGTATGCCACAAAGTGTGCGCGGCGGTGACTTTTACCACTGCCGCCGTGGCCGGCCCGAGCCGATGGTCGCGATTGGCGCGGATCGCCCCGAACACGAATGTGCCGATCGCGATGTAGGCGAGTGCCAACAGCGCCAGCGCCGGCAGCAATCGCCACCAGGGAGGGCGACGCCAGAGCAGCACGATTGCCGCCGCCAGCGCGATACCGAGGCCCGAGTCGCTGCGGATCGTAGACAGCACGCTTGCGCCCAGGCATATGCCGAGCAGACCCAGCAGACCAAAACGCGGCCAGCGCTGGGCAAGCAGGAAAAGCAATGGCAGTAGTGTGAGGACGCCCCACGCCGGTACCCAATACAGATCGAGGAAGCCCATCGAGATCATGCACGCCACGAACACGATCGGCGCGGCCACGCCCGCTGGCAACGAATCGCTCAGGAGATAGAACACCAGCGGGTAGACGGCGACCGTGAGGGCGAGTAGGACGATGTACATGTAGCGATAGGCAACAAGCGGGTCGCGGATATCCAGGATGCGGCTCGCCAGTGGCAAATACACGTACATACCCTGGTCATCGCCGCGTTTGAGTTCGTAGTAGGCACCGCTTGCGCCGTGGTAGCGACCCACCAGCATCGGTTCGCCGTGTTCAAGCATCGTCAGTGCCTCGCGGAGGGCAGCGCCCCTGCCGTCGGTCGTCGGCCATACGCGTGGCGTGATCGTGAGTAGCACGAGCGTCGCGAGCACGGCGGCGAGCAGCCCCCACAGTCCCATCGCGACACGCGGATACCTGGCGGCGCGCCGCGAGATCGCGCGATGGGCGCGGCCGGGCGCCGACGGCGCTTGCAGTACAGACTCCGACGCGCTCACTCGAACCGTCGGGCCTTGACGACCAGACTGCGTGCTTGCGCATTTTCAGGAACATCGACTCCGGCCAGGTCCCGGACGATGTACAGAGGGCGGTTCTTGACCTCGTCGTACATTCGCCCCATGTAGATGCCCATCACGCCGAGAATCACAAGCTGCATTCCGCCCAGGAACGAGACTGTGATCGCGAGCGAGAGCCAGCCCGGGACCGTGTTACCCCCCACGAGCTTGGTGACGATGTCGCTGATGCCCGCCAGGAACGACAGGCCCGCCACGAAGAAGCCGATGTGCAGCGCGATCTTCAGCGGCGCGTCGGAGAAGCTCGCGATCCCGTCCATGCCGAGGTGGAGCATCCGGGCGAGGTCGTACTTGGGTTCGCCGTCGAAACGTGCCTCGTACTCGTAGGGGACGGTCGTCTGGCGGAAGCCGACCCAGCTGAACATGCCGCGCAGGTAGCGGGCGTTCTCGCGCATTGCCTTCAACGCTTCCACCGCGCAGCGGTCGACCAGTCGGAAATCTCCGGCGTTGCGCGTCACCTCCATTTTCGTCAGGCGTTTGAGCATCCAGTAGAAGGCGCGTGCGGAGGAGCGCTTGAAGCGTGTGTCGCCGTGGCGGTCGCTGCATACGGCGTTGACGACCTCGAAGCCCTCGTGCCAGCGCGCGACCAGGTCCGGCACGGCCTCCGGTGGATGCTGCAGGTCGGCGTCCATCACCACGACCGCGTCGCCGCTGGCGAGGTCGAGCCCGGCGGTTATGGCCGCCTGGTGGCCGAAATTGCGTGACAGGCGCACCAGCTTGAAGCGCGCGTCGCGCAGGTGGATGTCCTGCAGGATCTCATAGGTGTCATCGAGCGAGCCGTCGTCGACCATGATCGCCTCGCACGTCTCCCGCAGGCCATCCATGACGACGCTGAGCCGCGCGCACAGCGCCTCGATGCTCTCGCGCTCGTTGTGGATCGGCAGCACGAAGCTGAGCTTCTGGCGCGACGCCCCGCTGGATCCTGTGCGCTTGCGCCCCTTGTGGGCAACCGTGCGCTTCGGCTGGGTGCGAGAAGGCGGTTCGGTAAGTCCGCGAACGGGTAGTCCATTAGAGAGCATATTGAAGTCGTCCAAATGTCGGACTCTGTACCCAATCGAGCGAGCTTAAGCAGGCGCATGTGAGAATGCAATGTCACAAACAAACGTCGAGGAAAATGTCTCTGACTGGCGCCTGCATGGGTATTCGGATAGGCGAGATTGAATGTACCCAACGATCTGACTGTTTTGAATGATGCAACTCAGTTATCCATACTGGACAGCTGCATCGGGAGAGGCAAGAGGGAGAAATGTCTCTTGGTGGAGAGTGGTCCACGATCGGGCGCCGTATCAGGGTCAAGCTCGACTGTGAGGCCAAGTACGTAAACGAGGAGGACCCGTGGAGCATCGGCCGAGCGAACTCTGATCGATACGACCTGTACGTCGATTCGATTCGAGCGCACGCGCGAGCGCATGGCGGCGTGCTGGACATCGGTTGCGGGTTCGGCGCGATGCTCGCGCGGCTGCGGCCCGACTTCGAGCGCCTTCACGGCATCGAGTTGAGCGAGATCGCGGTCGTCAAGGGCGCCGAGCGATATCCATTCATCGACTTCGAGCGGGGGTCGGTCGCCGCGCTCCAGCGCACGCGTGCAGACCGGGAACGCTTCGACGTAATCGTTTTCAGCGACGTTTTGTACTACGTCGACGAGCAGAGTAAGCGCGCGTCGCTGCGCTGGATCGCCGAGCACTTGCGATTAGACGGGCTTGCGTTCATTGCCGCCTACAGCCCCGGCGGAGAAGAATATCCGACTCCCACCGAGATACGCACGCTGGTCGAGCGCGAGCTCGTGGTCGAAGCCGAGCAACTGCTCGACAGCGACCATCTGATGCTGCTCGCCCGTCCACGACGACGTCTGGCCGCACTCACGCTTGACTACGAGACCTGGCAACCGGTGCCCGTCGGTCGGCGGATCGACTGGGAGGCCGATGTGTTCGCTCCGACTGAGGCCTTGATGGACGCCTGCGAGGCCGAGGACGCGTGCATCACGATCTTCGCCGAGATGGGCGAGCACGCTTTCCTGCGCGAGCACCAACCCGAGATCTCGGTGCGTATGGAGGCGCAATGGCGCGAGGCGGTACGGCGCGGCCATGGTGTGCAGATGCACCTTCACCCCAACTGGCTGCCCGAGCTGGGAGCGCGGCTTGAGGGAGAGCGCTACGTATGGAACGCGGTGCTGACGCGTGCCGACGACCACCCGGACCTCGTCGGGCTGATCGGATCGCTGAAGCGGACGC
>DATNKN010000281.1:0-5449 GCA_035603375.1 Solirubrobacteraceae bacterium | reverse complement strand
CCGGCAGCGGCAGCGGCCGGCGGGGGGGGCGGTGACGCCGGTTCTGAGGACGAGGGTCCCACTACAGTCGACGTGATCCTGACGGCAGCGGGAGACAAGAAGATCCAGGTGATCAAGGTCGTGCGCTCGGCCACGGGACTCGGCCTGAAGGAGGCCAAGGCGCTGGTCGACGAGGCCCCCAAGCCGGTCAAGGAGGGCATCGAGCGCGAGGAGGCCGACAAGCTCAAGGCCGAACTCGAGGAGGCCGGAGGCACAGTCGAGTTGAAGTAAGCGTCCCCACGGCTCATGCTGTAGGAGCTGATGCGAAGGACAAGGATCGTATGGAGGGCTCTGTGGGCGCTGCCTGCGCTCACATTGCTCGTGCTTGAGGTGACCGCCTGCGGTGGCGGCGCCGAGAGCACGAGCTCCGTCCCTGCTCGCGTTGCTTCGGTGAGGCACGGCTCCAGCTCGAGGTTCTACGCACGTCATGCCGTCGGGGATTACGACGGCGACGATTACGAAGCAGGAGGGGATGCTGACGACGACGACAGCGTCGGTCGACTGGATCGTGACGGGGACGTCGACGGCGAAGGTGGGGATGAAGGCGCGGCGGGAGGCGGTGGGCTCGCCGATAGCGACGACTCCGATCTGGCGGAATACCGGCACTCCGCAAGCGTGGCCGAAACACGTGCTGTGGCCACTCTGGTGAGACGCTATCTGTCGGCGGCCGCGGCCGCCGATGGCACGCAGGCGTGCTCGATGGTCCTCCCGAGTATCGCGAAGACAGTCTCCTCTGTTCTTACTGGGGCGGGCGAGCCCCCCTACTCCCAGGGCAAGACCTGCGCCGAGGTGCTCTCGAAAATTTTCCGCTTCTACCATGCCCAGCTCGCCGCCGAGGCCCACCTGCTCAGGGTGGCGAAGCTGGAGACGAAGGGCAACAAGGGGCTTGCGGTGCTAACCGCCCGCCCGATCACGGCCTTTCCCATCCGTGTCATGGCGGTGCAGCGCTACGACGGTGCGTGGAAGATCGACGGAGTACTCGATCGGGAACAGTCGTAGCGCTGGTTGGCGATAATCGCTTTTGTCCGGTAGAATCCCGCCCGCTGGCCGATAGTCGCAGCCACCCAAGCAGCAGGATGCCGCGCCACATACGCGGTTATCGAGGGTGGGGTCCGTGAGCGCTGGCTGCCCCACTTGAGGGCGCCGATGGTCTGTGCTATCTTTGCTGGTCGCGCGTTTGCGCCCGCCTCTGCCCGTTTCTCGCCCTCCGAAGGAGTCATTTCTTGGCTGCTGTTGATGCTCTCCGGACGCGCCGGACCTTCGCGCGTCTAAACAAGTCTGTCGACGTACCGAACCTCATCGATATCCAGCGCCGCTCGTTCTTGTGGCTGACCGACCCTGAGAAGGGCGGCTTGCGCGAGACGATCGACGACATCTCCCCAATCGAGGACTACACCGGCAACCTCGCCGTGCAGTTCGGCGAGTTCGTCTTCGACGAGCCCGTCGCCTCGCTGGAGCAGTGTCGCGAGAAGGACCTCACATACGCCCGCCCGCTCACGGTCACCGTCGCGTTCATCAATCGCGAGACGGGAGAGATCCGCGAGCAGTCCGTGTTCATGGGCGACTTCCCGTGGATGACCGAGCGTGGCACGTTCGTTATCAATGGCACCGAGCGCGTCGTGGTGACGCAGCTCGTGCGCTCTCCCGGCGCCTACCTGATGGAGCCGAAGGATCGCGAGAAGCAGGTGTTCATCGCCAACCTGATGCCCGCCCGCGGCTCGTGGCTGGAGCTGGAGATCGACAAGAAGGGCAAGGTGTTCGTCCGCATCGACCGCAAGCGCAAGCTGCCCGTGACGGTGCTGTTGCGCGCGATGGGCTACGCGACCGATGAGGAGATCCTGCGGCTGTTCGAGAACTCGCACTACATTCGCAACACGATCGAAGCGGACACCGAACAGACGCGCACCGAAGAGGGTGCCCTGATCGAGTTGTTCAAGAAGCAGCGTCCCGGCGAGCCGCCGAGCGTTGAGAACGCCAAGGCGCTGCTCAACCAGCTGTTCTTCGACCCCAAGCGCTACGACCTGACGCGCGTGGGCCGCTACAAGCTCAACTCGCGGCTCGGTCTCGACATCGACATCGACACGCGCACGCTCACCCACGACGACATCCTCGCCTTGGTCAAGGAGCTGGTGTCGCTGCCCAAGCGTCTCGGCATGCCCGAGGAGCCAGAGTTCGAAATCAAGGACTACGCGGCCGAGGCCACATCGATGCCGCGCGAGCCCGTCGAGGAGCACCTGGACGAGTACGAGCACTTCGGCAACCGCCGTTTGCGCACCGTCGGGGAGCTGATCCAGGAGGCCTTCCGCATTGGCCTCTATCGCATGGAGCGCGTAGTACGCGAGCGCCTCACCACCGAGGACGCCGACACGATCACGCCGCAGACGATCATCAACATTCGGCCGGTCGTGGCTGCGCTGAAGGAGTTCTTCGGCTCCTCCCAGCTCTCCCAGTTCATGGATCAGACCAACTCGCTGGCGGGACTCACCCACCGCCGACGTCTGTCCGCGCTCGGTGCTGGTGGTCTCACCCGCGAGCGTGCGCCGATCGAGGTGCGCGACGTGCACCCCACCCACTACGGGCGCATGTGCCCGATCGAGACGCCTGAGGGTCCGAACATCGGGCTGATCGGCTCGCTGTCCTCCTTCGCGGAGGTGTCCGAGTACGGCTTCGTCACCACCCCCTACAGGGTCGTCAAGGACGGCATCGCGACCGAGGAGGTCGTGCGTCTGGATGCCAACCAGGAGGAGGAGCAGCTGATCGCCCAGGCGAACACGCCGATCGATCCGAAGACCGGCAAGCTGCTCGACAAGGAGATCCTGTGTCGCACCCAGGCGGGTCAGTACGTGACCGTCGGCCCCAAGGATGTCGATCTTGTCGATGTCTCGCCCGAACAGATCTGGTCGGTCGCGACCGCGATGATTCCGTTCCTCGAGCACGACGACGCGAACCGCGCGCTGATGGGCTCCAACATGCAGCGTCAGGCTGTGCCGCTGCTGAAGACCGACGCGCCGCTTGTGGGCACCGGCATGGAGCGCCGCGCCGCCCTCGACACGGGCGACGTGCTGCTGGCACGCAACAGCGGCACGATCGAGTTCGTTGATGCCAATCGGATCGTGATCGAGACCCCCGATGGTAAGGACGAGTACGAGCTGCAGAAGTTCATGCGCTCCAACCAGGGCACCCTGATCCACCACAAGCCGCGCGTGAGGGCCGACCAGAAGGTCAAGGCTGGCGACGTGTTGGCTGACGGCTCCTCCACCGACAAGGGTGAGATGGCGCTCGGCAAGAACCTGATGGTGGCGTTCATGTCCTGGGAGGGCTACAACTTCGAGGACGCGATCATCCTTTCCAAGCGCCTCGTGCAGGACGACGAGCTCACCTCGATTCACATCGAGGAGTACGAGATCGATGCTCGCACCACCAAGCTCGGCGACGAGGAGATCACGCGCGACATCCCCAACCGCTCGGAGGAGTCGTTGCGCAACCTCGACGATCGCGGCATCGTGCGCGTCGGGGCCGAGGTCGCCTCAGGCGACCTGCTCGTCGGCAAGGTTACGCCCAAGGGTGAGACTGAGCTGACCGCCGAGGAGAAGCTGATCCGCGCGATCTTCAAGGAGAAGGCGCGCGAGGTCAGAGACACCTCCCTGAAGGTGCCCCACGGCGAGGGTGGCGTCGTGATCGACGTGATGACCTTCAGCCGCGACGAGGGCGACGACCTGCCGCCGGGCGTGAACGACCTGGTGCGGGTGTTCGTGGCCAAGAAGCGCAAGATCTCCGAGGGCGACAAGCTCGCGGGCCGTCACGGCAACAAGGGTGTGATCTCGAAGATCGTGGATCAGCAGGACATGCCGTTCCTGGAGGACGGCACTCCGGTTGACGTGATCCTCAATCCGCTCGGCGTGCCGAGTCGCATGAACGTGGGGCAGATCCTCGAGACGCATCTCGGCTGGGCCGCCGCGCAGGGCTGGTATGACGACGGCACCGAGGCGTACAAGGAGGCACACACGGAAGCCCACGCCGCTGAGGGCAAGCCGCGCGTGTATGTGGCCACGCCGGTATTCGACGGCGCCACCGTCGAAGACGTCGACACCGCGCTCGTGAAGTGGCAGGACGGGCATGAGGGTCGCATCCGCATGGACATCGACAAGTCTCGCCGTGTGGGCGAGCAGGCGTCCGGCAAGATGACGCTCTTCAACGGCCGCAGCGGCGAGCCCTTCGAGGAGCAGGTGACCGTCGGCTACATGTACATCCTCAAGCTGCTGCACCTTGTCGACGACAAGATCCACGCGCGCTCGACCGGTCCTTACTCGCTCGTCACCCAGCAGCCGCTGGGAGGCAAGGCGCAGTTCGGAGGTCAGCGCTTCGGCGAGATGGAGGTGTGGGCGCTGGAGGCGTTCGGCGCCGCCTACACACTGCAGGAGATGCTCACGATCAAGTCCGACGACACAGTCGGGCGTGTGAAGGCATACGAGGCGATCGTCAAGGGCGAGAACATCGCCGAGCCGTCGATCCCCGAGTCATTCAAGGTGCTGCTCAAGGAGATGCAGTCCCTGGCGCTCGACGTGGGTGTCGTCTCCGAGGAGGGCCAGCACACCGAGCTGCGCGACGAAGACGACGACCTGCTGCGCGCCGCCGAGGAGCTGGGCATCGACCTCTCCGGCGTCAGGGCACCCACAGGCGAGGTCACGGAGACTGAGCCCGAGGCAGAGGGTGCGGTCGTGGCCGATGGCGAGGACAGCGAGGACGGTGAGCCAGACGCGGGGCTCGACATAGTAGAGGGGCTGGCCGAGGACGGCATCGCCCTTGAGGAACTGGACGACACCGGTGCGCCTGTGGGCGAGCCGGCCGAAGGGAGCAACTAGAGATGATTGACATAAACAACTTCGACGCAATCGAGATCTCCCTCGCCTCGTCCAAGCAGATCCGCGGCTGGAGCTCCGGCGAGGTAACCAAGCCAGAGACGATCAACTACCGCACGCTCAAGCCGGAGAAGGACGGCCTCTTCTGCGAGCGCATCTTCGGTCCCACCAAGGACTGGGAGTGCTACTGCGGCAAGTACAAGCGTGTGCGCTACAAGGGCATCGTGTGCGAGCGCTGCGGTGTCGAGGTAACGCGCTCGAAGGTGCGCCGCGAGCGCATGGGCCACGTCGACCTGGCCGCTCCGGTCAGCCACATCTGGTTCTTCAAGGGTGTGCCCAGCCGTATCGGCTACCTGCTCGACATGGCCCCCAAGGAGCTGGAGAAGGTTCTCTACTTCGCCGCATCGATCGTCACCTGGGTCGACGACGAGGCGCGCACGAAGGACCTCGGCTCCCTGGAGAAGAAAGTCAACGAGGTCCTCGACGCCTACGCGGCCGAACGCGAGGAGCGGGTGCTGGAGCTGCGCGAGTCGCTCAAGCGCCGCGAGAAG
>DATNKN010000234.1:0-2505 GCA_035603375.1 Solirubrobacteraceae bacterium | reverse complement strand
GGAGTGATAGTGCTCGGCGACGGCGAGCGCGATCCGCTCCAGCGTCGGGAGCTTGAGCGTGCCGTGTCGCAGCTCGGAGCGGAACCTGGCATAGGCACGCAGGGCCGCCGGCGAGCCGGCGAGCACGCCGAGGAAGTTGGGCAGCTGGCCGCCGGTCGAAAGCGCCCCCCGCAACACGGGCATCGAGGCGTCCGGGGCGGTGAGGTCGTCGTGGATCTGGAATCTGCTCATCGTCGTCTTCATCGCATCACGCTTTACTTTTTGTTTATTGCTTTACCTTCTGCTTACACCTTACGATTGGTAAGGATACTACTTCCCTCCAGCAAAGCAAGCGCTACCCCGTGCTTGGTAGCCCAAACGAGGCGAATCCGCGCTCTTTGCTGCTTTCGCGGCGACGGCGCTACTTCCTGTAGCGATGGGCGCCGACGCCGAATCGTTCGCGCTGCTCCTTGGAACACACCAGCGGTCCGCGGGTTGTGCACCCGCCGGCGATCAGTGCCCAGCGACGGCGGCTACAAATGAAGCGATGTCGCTCGCGTCCTTGCCAGTGTAGAGCCCGGCCGGCATCTGTCCGCCGGGTCCGGCGAAGCCATTCCGGAGCGCGTAAAGCACCAGCGCTCGCGGCGGCTTGAGGACGTCGAGGTCGGGTCCGATGCGCGCGACAGCGTGGACAGCTGCAAGCGTGTGGCAGGTCGCGCAGGTGCGGGCGAACAGCGCGCGGCCCGTCCCCTCGTCGGCCGTGAGGTGGACGCCGCCGGGACCGTTGCGCGGCGCATCCTGCCCGTTATGGTAGGAAACCAGGATCGCTGCGGTGATCGCCAGCGCCGAGACGAGCGTAAACAGGCCAATGGCGCCGAACATCGCGCGCCGCTCCTTGGCTCGCTCGCTGGTGCTCTCATCCGCCACGGCCGGAACATATCCGATGCGGCTGACCACCCGCCGCGCTCCTGGCCAATGCAAACCCCTGCCGGGGCACGGCCTTTCGGCAGCCGGCCTGGGAGCCGGAGACTCTCAGAATGGCCCACCGGAGTGCGGGTCCTGCCCGAGCGCGATCCGTGGAGCCGGCGTGCTCGTGCGGAGAAGCTCCAGACAAGCCGAAGCGGCACGAACGCTTGGTCGATCGCGCATCCAGCCGATCACCATAGAAAAGCCCCGCATTTGCGGGGCTTTTCCTTAGCGGGCCGATAAGCCGGATTCTGTCGTGAGCAGCCATCCATCTGAGCGGCCTACCTGGACCTTGGCGGGCAGCCTGCAAGCGGTCCTGCTTGGCCTTGCATCGGGTGGGGTTTACCTGGCCGCCGCGTCGCCACGGCGCCGGTGCGCTCTTACCGCACCATTTCACCCTTGCCGGCGCGCGACTCACGTGTGGCCGCGCGCTTAGGCGGTGTCTTTTCTGTGGCACTTTCCCGCGGGTTTCCCCGGGTCGCCGTTAGCGACCACCCTGCCCTTTGATGTCCGGACTTTCCTCGAAGGCGAACCTCCGCGGCTGCTTGGCCTGCCAGCTGACAGTAGCGCCTGGCGCAACTGTTGGCGAGGAAGTCGCTGGGTCAGCCGAGCGAGCGCATCACGCCGACTACGCGGCCAAGGACTCGCACGTCGCGGCTGAGGATCGGCGCCATCTCGGCGTTCTCCGGCTGCAGGCGGACGTGGTCGGTCTCGCGGAAGTAGCGCTTGACGGTCGCCTCCTCGCCCACGAGTGCGACGACGATGTCGCCGTTTGCCGCGTGTTCCTGCGAGCGGACGACGACGAGGTCACCCTCGATGATCGCCGCGTCGCGCATCGACTCGCCACGGACTCGCAGCAGGAAGGTGCCGTCCTCGCCTCCCGCGGCCTGCGGCACCTCGACGTAGTCCTCGATGTTCTCTTCGGCGAGCATCGGCTGACCGGCCGCGACGGTGCCGATCAGCGGCAGTCCGGTCAGCCTCCGAGGGCCCGACACGGCGCGATCGCGTAGCTCAAGTGCCCGCGGCTTCGACGGATCGCGGCGTAGCAGGCCGATCTGCTCGAGGTTGGCGAGGTGCTGGTGGACCGTCGATGACGAGGCAAGTCCCACGGCCTTACCGATGTCGCGCACCGTCGGCGGGTAGCCGTGTTGGGCGCCGTAGCGCTTGATGAAGTCGATGATTTCCTGCTGGCGCTTCGTCAGATCCATCCGAGCCTCCTTAGGCAGCTCCGACCGAACCGAACAAGTGTTCGTGGAACATAGCGCCCGCCCCCGACGGAATCAAGCAGCACCTATACTCGCTGGCTTCTGCGCCCGTGGCGGAATTGGTAGACGCGCAAGGTTGAGGGCCTTGTGAGCGCTTAGCTCGTGGAGGTTCGAGTCCTCTCGGGCGCATTGTAATTTTTGCAACAAGCTTTTGGCGCTGGTCGACTACCGACACCGGTTGCCGGGCTCGTTACGCCCGCGTTTGGGCGAAACCGGTAGCGAGCTGCGCTGTCGGTATTCGCGCCAAAGATAAGCGGCAGCGCCACGTTGCTTCTCCAGGCCAAAGCGGGCGCCT
>DATNKN010000219.1:0-5685 GCA_035603375.1 Solirubrobacteraceae bacterium | reverse complement strand
CGGCGCCCTGCGCATGCCCCCGCGATAGACACGTGGCTGGGCCGGTTGGGGGCTACCGGCCCAGCCACGCTATGGGAGGGACCTGAGAAGCGCGGGAGTGCTTCTCAGGCTGAGGGAGAGGTACTTCGGATGTGTAGACATTGTTCGCCGACGCCGTCCCGCGCCACCGTGGCTCGGAACGCACAACCGCACGGAGGAGGAAGAACCGTCAACGGTTGTTGAGTGCCAAACGAACATTGCTCATAAACCTTATCAGGAATATGGAGTTTTAGGAGAGGCGTTCGACCAGCATCGCCATGCCCATGCCGCCGGCGACGCACATCGACTCGATGCCGTACTTGCCGTCCTTGGTCTCCAGGTTGTTGAGCAGCGTGGTCATGATGCGCGCGCCGGTCATGCCGAACGGGTGACCGAGGGCGATCGCGCCGCCGAAGGGGTTGAGCTGCTCCTCGGTGATGCCCAGCTCCTCCATGCACGGCACGATCTGCGCGGCGAATGCCTCGTTGATCTCGACAACGTCGATGTCCTCGATTTTCATGCCCGTGTTCTCGAGTAGCGCTTTGATCGCGGGGATCGGGCCAAGGCCCATCACCTCCGGGCGGATCGCGGCAACCGTCGAGGCGATGATGCGCGCCTTCGGCTGCAGCCCGAGCGCGGACGCCTTCTCTTCGGACATGACGAGCACCGCGGCGGCGCCGTCGTTGAGCGGACAGGCGTTGCCGGCTGTGACCGTGCCGTCGGGCCTGAACACTGGTTTCAGCGCCGCCAGCTTCTCGAGCGTCGTGCCAGGGCGCGGGCCGTCGTCCTTGCTGACGACCGTCTCGGGCACGTCGATCTCGTTGCCCTCCCTGTCGGTGTCTTTGTGCGCCGGCACCGTAACGGGGATGATTTCCTTGTCGAAGTGGCCGCTGGCCTGAGCTTCGACCGCGCGCGTCTGGGAGATCAGCGCCCACTCGTCCTGTGCCTCGCGCGAGACTTTGCGTTCCTCGGCCACGTTCTCGGCGGTCAGGCCCATCGGGATGTACACGTTGTAGAGCGAGCCCTCCGAGCCATCCACGAGCGGGTGGAACTCGAAGCCGCCACCGCCGCCCTGCCCAGCGCGCGACACTGCCTCCACGCCGGCCGAGATGTAGGTGTCGCCCTCGCCCGCTTTGATCGCGTGGAAGGCCATCCGGATCGTCTGCAGCGAAGAGGCGCAGAAGCGGTTGACGGTGGTACCGGGCACGCGGTAGTCGATGCCGGCGATCAGGCTGGCGATGCGCCCCACGTTGTAGCCCTGCTCGCCCTCCCCATAGCCGCAGCCCATCATCACGTCACCGATCGAGGTCTGCTCGACCTGCGGGTTGCGCTCCACGATCGCCTTCAGCGGGATCGAGGCCAGGTCGTCGGCGCGAACGGTCTTCAACGATCCCTTCACCGCCCTTCCGATCGGCGTGCGGATGGCGTCGACAATCACAGCTTCAGGCATGTGTGCTTCTCCTTGGTAGGTCATTGGCGGGGACGGACCCTCCACCCGCCCCGCGCGGCGCGGGAGCAGCGCGCATCTTATGCGAGATCGAGACGGGCCTAAAGGTCGAGGCGAGACACGCCCAGCTCATCAAAGCCGACGTGGTGGGCCAGCTCGTGGCGCACGGTCCTCGTGACCTGCCCGCGCAAGAGGTCGGGGTCGTGGCCGAAGTCGCACCGCAGCGTGTCTCTGAAGATCACGATCCGATCGTGCACGTCCTCGCGCGCCACGGTGCCGCCCTGATACAGCCCGTATGCGCCGCGCGCGCGCCCGCCGTCGGAGATCACGACGGCCACGTGCGCGAGCGCGTTGCGCAGCAGATCGGGCAGGTCATCGAGTGCGTCCCGCACCAGCTCCTCGAAGTCCTCGTCGTTGAGCGGGTCCAGGCGCATGAACTCCGCTTCCTCGGGATCGACGACCAGCCCTTCGCGGGCCACCTCTTCGGAGTGGCGCACAAGCTCATCAAACTCGGCCTCGGTTTCGGGATCGCGCCAGTTCGCCAGGCGCACCGCCGTGAAGGCGAACACCGTGGAGGCCACCGCGACGAACAGCACGCCGAGCGCGATCTCCTCGACCGCTCGCACCACCCCGTTGGAGCTGAGTCCCTGAGCGGCGATGATCGCGACCAGGCCAACCAGCATCGCCACGAGCGCGGCCGCCGCGGTGCGGCGAAGCTTGCCGAAGGCGCCTGGCGACCTCGACGCGCGCATCCCGACCCCTACTTCAGCGTACGGGCAATCACGAGCCGCTGGATCTCGTTCGTGCCCTCGTATATCTGGGTTATCTTGGCGTCCCGCATCATGCGCTCGACCGGGTACTCCTTGACGTAGCCGTAGCCGCCGAGCACCTGCACCGCCTCGACGGTGACCGCCATAGCCGTATCCGAGCAGAAGACCTTGGCCATCGAGGAGTACTTGGCGCTCTGCGGATGACCCTGGTCGGCCATCGCGCACGCCTTGTAGAGCAGCTCGCGCGCGGCGGCCGTGCGGATTTCCATGTCGGCGAGCTTAAACCCGATGCCCTGGAACTCGTTGATCGCCTGGCCGAACTGCCTGCGCTCGCGCGCGTATGCCACCGCATAGTCGGTCGCGCCCTGGGCGATGCCCACGGCCTGGGCGGCGGCGCCGAGGCGCGTGCGCTCCAGGGTGCCGAGCGCCACACGCAGTCCTCTGCCGACCTCACCGATCACGTTCTCGGCCGGCACTCGCACGTCCTGGAAGATCGGCTGGCCCGTCGGCGAGGCGCGGATGCCGAGCTTGTGCTCGAGCTTACCCACGCTGAAGCCGGGACGATCGGCCTCCACGACGAACGCGGTGACGCGTTTGCTCTCGCGGTCGGTGACGGCGAAGGTGATGTAGAAGTCGGCGATGCCGAGGTTGCTTATCCAGTTCTTGGTGCCGTTGATGACCCATTCGTCGCCGTTGAGCACCGCGGTTGTTTGCATCCCGGCCGGATCGGACCCGGCTTCGGGCTCGGACAGCGCAAACGCGGGCGACCATTCGCCGCTTGCGCACTTCGGTAGGAAACGCGCCTTCAGCTCATCGGAGCCGAACAGCTGGATCGGCAGCGTGCCCAGCTCCTGCACCATCAAGATCAGCGCGCAGGCGGCGTCCACCTTGGCGATCTCCTCGACCCCCATGTTGAGCATCAGCGTGCCGGTGCCGGTGCCACCGTACTCGGTTGGAAACGGCAGCCCGAGAATGTCCTGCTCGGCGAGCACCCTACGGATGTCCCACGGGTACTCGGCCTGCTCGTCGATCTCCGCCGAGCGCGGTGCGATCTTCTCCCGGGCGATCTGCCCGATCGTGGCGCAGAAGTCCAGGTGCTCCTGCGGGATGGTGTAGGTGTCGTTGAGGGTCACGTGCACTGTCTTGATCCTAATGCCCTCGCTACGCTGGTGCTCCTATGGGTGCCCAGACCGACTCCACGCAGACGGATATCGACCCCGAGCAGCTGGCGCGGTGGATGGCCGAGGAGCCCGAGTTGCAGCTCGTGGACGTGCGCGAGGACTACGAGCGCGAGGCGGGATACATCGAGGGCTCGACCCACATTCCGCTGGTGCAGCTCAGCTCCAGGGCAGCGGAGATCGAGCGCGAGCGCCCGGTGGTGTTCTACTGCCGCGTGGGCGCACGCTCAGACATGGCCGCCCAGGCGTTCAGGGCCAGCGGAGCACAGGCGCTGTCGATGCGCGGCGGGCTCGTGCGCTGGGCAAGCGAGAATAGGCCGCTCTCACCCGAGGGCGGCGTCGTGGCGGACCACTGAAAGGACACGCACATGGAGGCATCCGAGTACCCCAAGGTCACCGTGGGCGAGGGCTATGCCGTCGCCGAGGATCTGAGCGCGCTGGGCGAGGGCTATGGGTTTTACAAGCTGCGCAAGGGCCTGGGCGTGACTGCCTTTGGCGTCAACGCGATCACGATGCCGCCAGGGTTTGAATCCGGCAGTCACTATCACGACGTGCAGGAGGAGCTGTATTTTGTGCACAAGGGCACGATTGAGATGGTGTTCGGCGACGGCACCACACATCGTCTCGCCGAGGGCGGGTCCGCGCGCGTGGACGCGGCCACACTGCGCAAGGTGCGCAACGTCGGCGAGGGCGACGCCACCTATCTCAGCGTGGGAGGCAAGGACGGGTATGTGGGCCGCGACGGACGTATGCCCGACGGTGAGCAGCGCGTCGCCGGGCCACCCGGAGCCGCCTGATAGACGGTGAGCAGCGCGCCAGCGGGCCACCAGGGGCCACCCGATAGACGGTGAGAGCGCATTAGCGGGCCGCTCGGAACCACCTGATCGACCGGCGACGCACAGCGGGGACCTTGGGCGAGCAGGCTCGCCCGGACCGACGACCGCGCGCTAGTAGAGCAGTTCCTTCACATAGCGCTGGTGCAAGCGCCCGATCGACGTCTTTTCGGGGTGGAAGCCGATCGCGTCGAAAGCGATGCCCGTTGCGGGCGCCCACGCGACGATCAGGTACACGCCGATCAGCAGCGCCGCCAGCCGCAGTCGGCGCGAGCCGGCGAGCGCGGCGAGGGGAAGCACCCACAGCACGTACCACGGCAGCACCCAGCTGAGTGTCACGAGCAGCGCCACCGAGGCCCAGCCGGCCGCGGCCAGCGACTCGCGCCGTCGCCAGCCCATCCATGAGCACGCGGCGACGCACACGACGAGCACGCCGCTGAGCAGCACCCGCAGCGTTTCCGTCTCGCCGCCGAGGCCGAGCGCGAGGCCGAGCAGGTTGGGGATGCTGACCATCGTCACGAGGCGGCCCTGGGTGGCGAGGTCGGGGAGGTGCGGGCCGAACGCGGCCACGCTTGCTGCTCCGAACACGAGCGCGCCGAGGGCCATACCGAGCACCACTTGCACAAGGTCGCGGCGGCGGTGCAGCAATGCGGCGAGCACGACCGGCAACAGGACTCCGGCCGACGCCTTGATCGCGACGGCCGCCACGAACGACGCTCCGGCACCGATCAGGACGGGCGAGAGCCTCCGGGCTTCGGCTCCAGCGGCGACACTCGCCCCGCTGGCGTGAGCCTCGCCGGCATCGAGGGCATCGGCCCCGCGCCGGTGCGAGCCATGCGCTCCATACCTGGCGAGCAACAGCAGGTAGAAGCCAAGCACCACGCAGAACATCATCAGGAAGTCGTTGTGGTCGCCGCCGAGCCCCCACACGAGCACGATCGGGTTCAGCCCCACGAACACGATCGCGGCGACCGGGTCGCGACCGAGCAAACGGGCCGAGCGCCACACCAACAGCACGATGCCGAGGCTCGTCAACATCAAGAGCCCCTTCAGCACCCAGAACGACGCCGCCACTCCGAGCGGCACGACCGCGAAGGTAATCAGCGTGAACAGCGGGCCGTAGGGGCTGAGCAGCTGATGCCAGTTGCTGATCGCGTAGCTCGGGTCGCTGTGGGGCTCGAGCACGGGAATCGTGGTGTAGGGGTTGAGATGGTGAACAACCTCCATGCGCCCGTAGTTGACGTAGTTGAACACGTCGGTGAGCGCCAGCGGCGGAGAGAGAAACATAATCGCGTGCACCGCCAGCACGGCGGCGATGGCCCAGCACGCGGACAGGCGCGGCACGTAGCGCAGGCCAAGCAGATAGCTCACATACATGAGCACGATGCAACCGCTGAACAGGTACTTCAGAGCCTGCCCATTGCGAGTCAGAGACGGCC
>DATNKN010000208.1:0-11795 GCA_035603375.1 Solirubrobacteraceae bacterium | reverse complement strand
GCCCTGCAGGAAGCCGAAGATGGCGTCGCCGCGGTGGGAGCCGCCCATGTCGAGCTGCGCCACCGCGCCGCCGCGGGGCGCTGCGACGATCGCGCGGTTGGGGGTGCCGTCGGCGCGGCGTTCGAGCACGGCGACGCCGCCGGCGCCGTGCACCTGCACCTTCCAGGCGGCGGCAAGCGCACCGTTGACGGCGCGCGCAAGTACGGGGTCGCCGGGGACTTCCGAGCCCTGGTCGAGCCTCACCGGGGAGCCGACGGCGCCTTCGGCGCCACTTGTGTCAAAGCTCTCGTTGCCTGCCGCGTAACCCACGTCGAAGCCGCCTTCGGCGTCGACGGCCATGCTGAGTGGCCCGAGCGCTTCGCTTGGGCCTTCGCCGCTCGAGAACCCCGCGGCGGGTCGGGCGGGGCCGAACGTGGCGCCCTTGGGGTTAAACGATGAGGGCAGCTCACTCACGAACACGCTCGCGCGCGAGAAGCCCGAGCCGGAGGAGGGCTCTTGGCGGTAGGCGACGGCACCCTCGCCGAAGCCGGTGAAGTCGAGCGAGAGCTCATCCGCCGCGCCGTCGAGCGCGTGGCCGTCGTAGGTGGCGGGGCTGACCTGCAGGATGTTGCCGGGCACCATCCCGAAGATGCGCCGCGCGTAGATACGGTTGACGAACGATTCGTCGGGCTCCTGCCAGGCGAGCAGCCCTTCGCCTGAGAGGTCGATGCCCACCTGGGGGGAGTTGAGCGCCGTCGGCTGAGGTACCGCCTGGGCGACGTTGCGGTTGAGCGGCTGTCCGAAGGAGGACCAGTACTGGCCGTTGTAGCGGGCCATGCGGATTTCGTCGAGCACGTAGCCGAGCGGGATGCTCGGCGTGGAGGGTCCGCTGACAGCCGTGATCACGCGGTAGGCGACAAGCGCCTCTCCGGAGTCGTTCATCGCGATCGACGGGTAGGTACCGGTGGCCTGGCCGATGTCGAGGTCGACCGGCACGGGCGGCTGGAAGCCCATGGAGCCGGGGTCCATCGTCGCGGAGAACAGCCCATCGGTGCTGGAGGAGTAGTGGTTGACCCACACAACCACCAGCCGCCCGCCTTCTCCGGCGGCGATCGCGGGGAACGAGGATTCGAACTTCTCTCCCGTGTCGACCTGCTGGGGGGCGCCCCATTTGCCTTCCGCATATTGCGCCACGAAGATGTGGGCGCGACCTTCGACACGCTTGCGATACACGACCCCGCCGGTGCCGTCGGCGGCCATCGCGACGCCACCTAGTTCGACGATTTCAGAGCTGGGCCCGTCGATCGTGCTGACCGGCGAGATTTCGGCGCGGGCCGTGACAGCGCAGACGAGCAGCACGACTATCGAGACGCACAACGCGCGGAGCACCGCTTCAAGGCTGACCATCGCGAACGACGATCCTGTTACCGAGTCGATAACAGCGACGCCTGGTTCACAGTTTCTTCTCCGCCTGAACACATCTTGTTCACGTTTGCGCGCCGCACCCCACCGACACTGACCGGCGTACCCGCCCGACAAAGGAGCTTCTTCCCGTGCGACGACCCACCCGCACCCTGATCGTCCCGCTGATCGCCGTCGTAGCGCTGGCAATACCCGCCACGGCCGGCGCCGGCTCAAGCGCGCTGTTGATCGACGGCTCGACCTCGATTTATCCGCTCATGACCCAGCTCGCCGCCGCCTACCACAAAGCGACCAAACAGCCCGCTCCCAAAGTCGGGCAGGGCACCTCCGACGCCGGCGTGAGCGACGTTGAGGCCGGACGCGTGGACATCGCCGACGTATCACGCAACCCCGAAGAAAGCGATCCCAAAGGCCTGCGGTTCACGAAGATCGCGCGCGACGGGGTGTGCATGATCACCAACTCGAAGAACCCGATCGCAAACCTCAACGACGAAACGGTCAAGGCGATCTTCACGGGCAACGTGCGCGAATGGAGCGAAGTGCCAGGCTCGAAAATTACGGGCCCGATCGATCTGATCGATCGCATCGCCTCCTCCGGTACGCAATCGGCTTTCCAGGACATCTTCCTGGGCGAACAGCTGAAGATCTCCCCGAGCGCCGAGGCCGAGGAATCCAACGGTCTGGTGCAGAACAAGGTGCACGTCGACGAACACGCGATCGGGTTCGTGTCGCTCGCGTTCACCGCCGGGGTGCATACGGTCGGCTACCAGGGCATTCCCTGCACGCTGCAAAACGCCAAGTCGGGGCAGTATCAGGGCGTGCGTAACTTCTGGATGGTGACCAAGGGCGCACCGAAAGGCGCGGCCCTGAAGTTCATCGAATGGATCGTCAGCCCGAGCAACGCGACGGCGCGCAAGATCATCAGCTCTCAGTGGATCGCGATCCACTAGCTCCGTCTGCTCCCGCCGGGCCGTCCACGGGGCGGTCCGGCGGCGTATTCGGGCGTCTCCTGGGCCACGGTGCGGCGGCGGCCGAGCGACGTGCAGAGTGGGCGCTGCGCGCACTCGCGGTGGGTGTGCTGGCGGTGATCGCGGCGATGGCGGTCACCGTGCTCTGGAAAGCGTGGCCGTCCTTCCAGCACAACGGACTGGCGTGGTTTGGCAGCGGCGGCGATGTGGACACGCAGCTGACCGCGATGATCCAGGGGCCGACCAACCCGGCGCACTACATCTATCACTTCCGCGCGTGGCCGCTGATCTGGGGGACGATCCTGACCTCGGGGCTGGCGGTGATCTTCGGGATGATCGTGTCGATCTTCGCGGCGGTGTTCATCGTGGAGTTCGCCCCCCAGGCGGTGAGACGCGTGATTGATCCCACGATCCGCCTGTTGGCAGGCGTGCCATCGGTGGTGTACGGGCTGATCGGAATCCTCGCGATCGCGCCGTGGATGGAACACAACCTGATCTCCACGCAGCGTAAGCGCTCGGTCGAGTACGTGGTGCAGCTCACCGGAGCCAACCTGACGGTGGCGACGCTGATCCTGACGGTGATGATCCTGCCGATCATGGTGGCGATCATCGTGGGGGCGCTTGAGTCGGTACCGAACGCGTGGATGGAGGGCTCGGCGGCGCTCGGGGTGAACCGCTGGCGTACGCACCGGCGCGTGTCGCTGCGCACCGTGCGCCCGGCGATCGTGGCCGCGGCGGTGCTCGCGACCGCCAGAGCGCTGGGTGAGTCGATCATGCTTTCGATGGTGTCGGGCTCGCGCGGGTTCGCGCCCAATCCGCTCGACGGCCTCACGTTCTTCTTCGAGCCGGTGAGGCCGCTGGCGGCGACGATCATCGACTACATCGACAGCATCCAGGTGGTGCCCGTCGAACACACGCTGTATGCGATGGCGGCGGTGCTGCTGGTGTCGTGCGCGCTGCTGTCGCTGGCGGGCTGGGCCGCGAAGCAGCCAATGAAGCGCTACGGGATACGGGCATGAACCCCCTCATATCCCTAAAGCGCACACCACCTTTCCGCATCGTGGGCGTGGGACGGGCATAGCGATGGCGAGCACCCCCCAGACCCTGAGACCACCGGCCGGCTCGATCCGCGCGAGCCGCGGGCGCGACTCGATGGGCAGCTGGCCGCTGGTCGATCGCGCTGCATACCTCGTGTGCTGGGTGGTGGGGATCGGGCTGTGCCTGGTGACGGCCGGCATTGTGTTGTTCATGGCGGTGAAGGGGATCTCCTACCTGCGCCCCAGCCTGCTGTTGGAACGCCCCAACGCATCACCCAACCAGGCGACCTCGGGCGGGTTTCTCGATCCGATCGAGGGCACGCTGCTGCTGTCGGCGGTGGGCATCGCGATCGCCGCGCCGATTGGCGTTTGGCTGGCGGTGTGGATGAGCGAGTATCAGCGCCCGGCGTGGCTGGCGCGGCTGGTGGAGTCGGGCGTGGAGATGATCGCGGGCGCGCCGAGCGTGCTGCTGGCGATGTTTGGCCTCGTGCTGTTTGCGCGCCCGGTGCTGGGGTTCCTCTCACAGACATCGGCGGGCGGGTCGGTCACCGGCAAGTCATTTCTCACGGCCGGGGCGATGATGTCGTTGATCGCGCTGCCACTGGTGGTGGCGAGCACGCGCGAGGCTCTGATGCAGGTTCCCGCGCACGTGCGCGAGGCGTCGTACGCGCTCGGCAAGACGAAGGCGACGACAATTCGCAAAGTGCTGCTGCCCTCGGTGCGCCCGAGCCTCACAAGCGGTGTGACGCTCGGGATCGGGCGCATCGTGGGCGACACGGCGATCGTGGTGATCCTGCTGGGCGGGACTCCTCAGCTGGAAGGCGCGGGAGGTGCGCCGGTGCTGTCGGTGCTGCGCGGCACGGGCAGCACCTTGACGAGCTACGTACGCCTGAACTCGCCGGCGGGCGAAGGCAACGCGCACGAAAAGGCATATGCGGCGGCGTTTGTGCTGCTGCTGATGGTGCTGGCGCTGAACATGCTGGTGATGCGCTTCAGCACGACACGCAACATGGATGAGCCAAGTCGCTGGCGGACGCTGACGGGGAGCTTGCCGTGGATCCGTTGATGCCCCCGCCTGTGCGAAGGATCGTGCTCGACCGCGAGCCGAGCGTGGTGGGCGCCCCACCCAACGGGGCTCAGTCGGCCACGACGACAGCGACACGGCCCGCCACGAGCACCCTGCCGGGCACAGGAACCCCGCCGGGCACAGGCACCCCGCCGGGCGTTCCCGCGAGCGCAACCGGCGAGCGGGGCAGCGGCGGCATACCCGCGCAGACGCAGCCGAGCCAGGTTCAGGAGCGCATGCGCATCGAAGGAGTGTGGCTTGCCTATGGAGAGCGCTGGGTCGTGCGCGACGTGAGCCTGCCGGTACGCCGAGGCGAGGTGCTCGGGCTGATCGGCGCGAGCGGCTCAGGCAAGACGACGCTGCTGCGCTCACTGAACCGCCTCACCGAGATCACCGCCGGGGCGGCGCGCGCCGGGCGCATCACGCTCGACGAGCAGGAGATCGGCGAGATCGAGGTGAACTCGCTGCGCCGGCGCGTGTCGATGGTGTTTCAGCAGCCCAACCCGTTTCCGATGAGCATCTTCGAGAACGTGGCGTACGCGCTACGCGAGGAGCACGGCGAGCGGGGCGCGCGCCGGCGCAAACGCCGCTCGCGCGAGGAGCTGATGCCGGCGGTGGTCGACGCGCTGCGGCGCGCCGGGCTGTACGACGAGGTGGCCGGAAACCTCGACCATCCGGCGCTGCGCCTCTCGGGCGGCCAGCAGCAGCGGCTGTGCATCGCACGGGCGCTTGCCGCCAACCCCGAGGTGCTGCTGCTGGACGAGCCGTGCTCGGCGCTCGATCCGATCTCAACAGCGACGATCGAGCAGCTGATCGTGGGACTACGCGAGAGCGTGGCGATCGTGATCGTGACGCACAACCTGCAGCAGGCGATGCGCGTGGCCGACCATGTCGCGTTCATGCACCTCGGCGAGCTGGTCGAGTACGGGCATAGCGCACAGATCTTCGATCACCCGCGCGAGCAGCGCACGCGCGAGTACGTGAGTGGGGCGTTCGGGTGAGATTCCGCGCCGGCGGCTCGCGCCCGAGCGCTGGGCGCCAAGTTTGCTTGCTTTTTTGGGGATGGGTGGGGCGTGCCCGTGGTATCAGAACGGCGTGTGGCGCTGTCGCGAGCGAGCCTGTGCGCGATATGTCGCATCGAGTTGGGCGTACCCGCGGTGTCATCGTGGCGCTCGGCGCTGTCGCGGCCGCGCTTGCGTTGTGCGGTTGTGAGAGCACTCAGGAACGCAGCGCTCAGCTGCAGAGAACGGCAAAGCACGACGTGCTTGCCACCGAGGGCGTGTCCGTGACGAAGGAGAACCCGAGCGTGGAGGTGCTGCAGAGCACCGTTGTGCACTCCGGTGAATCGACGGCGGTGGTGGTGGCGCTGCGCAACACCTCATCGCATGCCCTGGAGAACGCGCCGATCGAGCTGACCGTACGCGATGCGCACGGCGCGGTGCTCTACCAGAACAACGCATCGGGCCTGGAGCCCTCGCTGACAACGGTTTCATTGCTGGAGCCCGGACAGGAAACGATCTGGGTCGACGATCAGGTGCAGGCCAGCGGCGGCACCCCGGCGTCGGCGAGCGCGCTCGTCGGCGAAGCGG
The DNA here is from genome assembly GCA_035603375.1 of Solirubrobacteraceae bacterium. Classification (GTDB taxonomy): domain Bacteria; phylum Actinomycetota; class Thermoleophilia; order Solirubrobacterales; family Solirubrobacteraceae; genus Palsa-744. The sequence continues at coordinate 5,734 of DATNKN010000208.1, read as the reverse complement.
CCCAGCTGTCAGGGACGATCCCGCAAATGAGCGTCGCGGGCACGCACCTGGCAAGCGAAGCGGGCGCCGAAGCGACCCTTTCGGGGACCGTGGAAAACCACTCGCAAACGACCCAGCAGAACCTCGTCGTATACGCCGTGGCACGCCGCGCGTCGAAGATCGTGGCGGCCGGTCGAGCGGTGCTGCCCGAAGTAACAGCGGGAACGAACAGCGGCACGAACGTGCCTTTCCAAATCTATTTCGTCGGCAACCCCAGCGGAGCGCAGATCCAAACCAGCGCCCCGGCGACAACGTTTTGAACGCCCAACCGGGCTGCGGGCGGCTGGGCTACGGGCCAGCCATGCCAATCGTCCGCGGCGCGCGCGGCCAGACCTCTGCGCGATGCCCTCGGCCAAGTTCCGCCTGCTCAGTGGCGTTTGCCGCGTTTGAGCATTATGCCCTCGATCACGTGCGCGACCGTCTCGCACGCGTCCACCGCGGCCTCGAGCGACTCGAAGATGTCCTTCCAGCGGATCACCACCATCGGGTCGGCCGCGCCGCCGGCGAACAGTGAGGCGACGCCGTCACGCAGCAGCCGGTCGCCCTCGTTCTCCAGGCGATGGATCTCGACCAGATAGGGGCCCGGCTCGCCTCCGGCGCCGAGTCGCTCCAGCGCCTTGACGATCTGCTCGTCGGCGCCGACCAGCACCTCAGCCATCTCCACCGCCTGCTCCATCGGCGCTTCGACCCCGTACAGGTACAGCAGCGCGGCGGTCTGCTCGGTGTGGTCGAGCACGTCGTCGAGCGCCGTCGCCAGCGCATACCCATCGCCAGCGTTGAACGGTAGGCGCAGGCGCCGCCCCCCGCCGTTGAGGCGGTGGATGATGTCGTGGGTGATGCGGTCGCCCTCCTGCTCGAAGGACTTCAGGTCCTCAGCGAGCCCTGAGCGCTCGGGCAGCTCCGCGAGCAGCTCGCGCAGCAGCACGCCGGAGCGCAATATGTTGCTGCCAGCGTTCTCCACGAGCGTCACGAGAGTGGGGTCCGCCGAACGTCGCCAAAAGGACATCCGGCAAGGGTATGTACACGGCAGCGGCGATGTCGTGTCCTTCACGAGTTCTTCACGAGTCCATCACGACTTTGCAACGCCTGGCGTGCGCAAGCGCGCAACCCTACGGAGCGGTGGCCGTGCACCAGGACAGCTCCAGCACCCTGTATGCAGGCGAGCTTGAGATCAGGCTCGGCGAAGGTCTGGTGCTCGCGACCGGCCGCGCGCTGACGCTGTCGGTGCGCGAGTTCGAGCTGCTCGTCGCCCTAGCGCGCCGGGCCGGGGCGATCGTCACGCGCGAAGAGCTGTACGCATCGGTGTGGGGCGGGCAGCTGCGCGCCGGCGACCGTTCGGTGGACGTGTATGTGAGCAAGCTGCGCAACAAGCTGGAGGAGGCGATGCCCGACCGGCGCTTCATCCACACCCACCCGGGATTCGGCTATCGATTCCAGCCGCAGCCGACAGGACAGCTTTCACGAGATGTTCACAACGGGACGCTGTTGGATTGATGACACTGCACGAGCACTGAGCCGGCGCAGGGGTCGACCTGCCCTTCTCGCCGTCCAAAAAGCCCATTCAGAGGAGAAGTTGTGAACAAGAACAAGATCGGCGTGTTCGCGAGCGTCGCGCTGCTCGCGCTGACTCTCGCCGCGTGCGGCAAATCAAGCTCCACGAGCTCGACCGGCAGCACCACTTCAACGTCCGCGACCATCTCCGGCGCCGGCTCGACGTTCGCGGCCCCGGTCTACCAGCAGTGGGGCTCGGGCATATCGGGCCTGACCGTTAACTACCAACCTGTCGGCTCGGGCGCAGGCATCACAGCACTGGAGGGCAAGACGGTTGACTTTGGTGCCAGCGACCCGCCGCTGAAGCCCGAAGAATTCACGACGCTTGAAAAAGTCGGCCCCGTCCAGCAGATCCCGATGTTCCTGGGCGCGATCACCGTGTCCTACAACCTGCCGGGCGTCAAGACCGGCCTCAAGCTCGACGGCCCGACGATCGCCGAAATCTTCCTCGGCAAGATCAAAACCTGGAACGCCGCCGCGATCAAGGCGCTGAACCCGGGCGTGTCGCTGCCGAGCACCCCGATCACCGTCATCCACCGCTCGGATTCTTCCGGCACGACCTCCGGCTTCACCGGCTTCCTCGCTTCGGTGAGCCCGGAATGGAAGAGCAAGGTAGGCGAAGGCAAGACCGTGCCGTGGCCCACGGGCACCGGCGCCAAGGGCAACGCCGGCGTCGCCGGCGCCGTGCAGCAGACGACCGGCGCCGTCGGCTACGTCGAGCAGTCCTACGCGCTTGAGCACAAATTCACCTATGCCAGCGTGAAGAACAAGGCGGGCAACTACGTCGAACCGACGCTCGCCTCCACCAGCGCGGCGGCCGAAGGGGTCGAAGTGCCGGCCAACCTCGGCATCAAGATCAAAAACCCCGCCGCGCCGACGGCCTACCCGATCACCTCGCAGACGTTCGTGGTGGTTTACAAGGACATGTGCAAGGCTGGCGTGCCCGGTGGCGAATCGGCCGCCAAGGGCGTCGTGGAGTTCCTGGAATACGGGCTCGGCTCCGGCCAGAGCATCCTCAGCCAGGCCGACTACGCCGCGCTGCCCACAGCGATCCTTGAAAAGTCGAAGGCCGCTGCAAAAGAACTGCAGTGCAACGGGTCGCCGATCTCAGGCTGAGATGACCCGAAACCGCTGGCCAAATAGAGTCCGGGTCATCGTGAGCGAAGCGCTGACAGCGGAGCCGAGCCACGCGAGGCGTGGCTCGATGGCCGGCGGGTAAGCATCGTGGAGGCGGCATCCGTAGCCAGCGGCGGGCACTCGATCCTCGAGCGCTCGCCGCTGGCCCGTCTCCCCGATAGGGCTTTGCGTTGGGGCCTGACGGTTCTGGCCGCCTCGATCCTCGCCCTGATCGTCTATTTCTTCGTCAAGCTCGTCGGCGAAGCCGGTCCGGCGTTCTCCAAGTTCGGCGTGCTGGGCTTCACATTCGGTAACGAATGGAACGTCAGCGCCAACCACTTCGGCGCACTGCCGCTGCTGCTCGGCACGCTCATCACCTCCGGGCTCGCGCTGGTAATCGGGGTGCCGGTGGCCGTTGCGACCGCCCTCTACATCACCGAGCTGTGCCCCCTGCGCATTCGCGGTCCGGTGACGATCCTGATCGAGCTGCTGGCCGCGGTGCCGTCGGTCGTGTATGGGCTGTGGGGCATCTTCTTCCTCGCGCCCAAGCTGCAACCGGCCGAGCAATGGGTGGCTGACCGGCTGTCGTTCATCCCGTTCGTCGGCGGCGGGCTGGCGACGATCCCCAACTTCTTCATCACCGGGCTGGTACTCGCGATCATGATCCTGCCGATCGTCAGCTCGCTCTCGCGCGAGGTGATGAGCACCGTGCCCTCCGACCACAAGGAGGCCGCGCTCGGCCTCGGCGCCACGCGCTGGGAGATGATCCGCACGGCGGTGCTGCCCTACTGTCGCAGCGGCATCACCGGCGCGGCCATGCTCGGCCTCGGCCGCGCGATCGGCGAGACGATCGCCGTGACGATCCTTGTGGGCAATGACCCGAAGATGCCGACCCACCTGTTCGACCAGGGCTACAGCCTCGCCGCCTCGATCGCCAACGAGTTTGGCGAAGCCCAGGAACTGCACCGCTCGGCGCTGTTTGCGGCGGGCCTCGTGCTGTTCGTGCTGACCTTGCTCGTGAACGTGATCGCGCGCCTGCTTGTGCTGCGCGCGGCGCGCTCGACCAAACCCAAGCGCACGGCGGCCGACTTCGCCGAGGCCGGCGCGCCACCGCTCGGGGCGGGGCTGAGCCAGTGAGCCCCCGCCCCCAAACCTTCGAAACGCCTCCCGGAGGAGCACGGCAAATAAGCGCTCACTCTCAAACCCTCAGACGTCCCCCCATGACCGCACACACAAAATGAGCGCCTCCCCGCAAACCTTCGAGCGTTTCGCCGTCAGCCCAGCGCGCCGTCGCAAAGACCGTCTCGCGCGCGGCGCGGTCGTGGCCGCGACCGCTGTGGCGCTCGTGCCGCTCGCCCTGATCGTCTACTACCTGCTCAGCAAGGGACTGGGCTCGTGGAGCATCAAATTCTTCACGACCGACCCGACCGGCAACACATTCTTCGCGGCCTCCTCGATCGGCGGCATCAAGAGCGCGATCCTCGGCACGATCGAGATCGTCGCGCTCGCCTCGGCGCTGTCTGTGCCGCTCGGCCTCGGCGTGGCGGTGTGGCTCGTGGAGTACGGCAAGTCCAGCCGCTTCGCGCATACGGTGCGCTTCTTCGTGGACGTGCTCACCGGCGTGCCGTCGATCATGTTTGGCCTGTTCATCTACATCGCACTGATCGTGGGCACCGGCACCTCCTACGCCGCCTACAAGGGCGCTTTCGCACTGGCGTTGCTGATGCTGCCGGTGGTGACACGCTCAGCCGAGGTGGTGCTGCTGCTCGTGCCGGGCTCCCTGCGCGAGTCGGCGCTTGCGCTCGGCGCGCCGCGCTGGAAGGTGATCTTCAGGATCGTGCTGCCGACCGCCTTGCCGGGACTGCTGACCGGCGTGCTGCTGGCGATCGCGCGCGCCGCCGGTGAGACCGCGCCGCTGCTGTTCACAGTCGGCGCAACGCTGAAGACGAGCTTCGGCCTCGGCGGCTTCATGAACTCGCTGCCGATGCAGATTTACACAGACGTCACATCTCCGACCACCGCCGTGGTAAACCGTGCATGGGGGGCAGCCCTGACGCTGGTGGTCATGATCCTCCTGCTCAATCTGGCCGCACGCCTCCTCGCACGAAGGAGCAGCATAGGATGAACACCGAGGAACCATCCACGCAGATGCTCGAGCCCAGTCAAAGTCAGCCGCCAAAGACGCCACAGCTCACGCCAACGGCCACCGCACATCCGCGCGCGAGCGTGCGCGACGGGCTCGCCGTGAAGCTCGAGCGACTGCGCGCTTTCTATGGCGATGTCGAGCAGGTGAAGGGCATCGACCTCGACTTCCACGCCAACGAGGTGACCGCGATCATCGGACCGTCGGGCTGTGGCAAGTCGACGATGGTGCGCTGCATCAACCGTATGCACGAGGAGGTGCCGGGTGCGCGCGCCGAGGGCAAGGTGCTGCTCGACGACTTCGACATCTACAGCCCAAGCGTGGACGTCGTGGCTGTCAGGCGCGCAATCGGGATGGTGTTTCAGAAGCCCAACCCGTTCCCGACGATGTCGGTGTTCGACAACGTCGCGGCGGGCCTGCGGCTCGCCTCGCGTGGGCGCGGCGACCTGCACAACAAGGTCGAGAGCGCGTTGCGCGGCGCGGGACTGTGGGAGGAGGTCAAGGATCGCCTCTCAGAGGCGGGCGCGGGCCTCTCCGGCGGACAGCAGCAGCGACTGTGCATCGCACGCTCGCTCGCGGTCGAACCCGAGGTGATCCTGATGGACGAGCCCTGCTCGGCGCTCGACCCGATCGCAACGCTGAAGATCGAGGAGCTGATCTCCGAGCTCAAGAGCCGCGTGACGATCGTGATCGTCACCCACAACATGCAGCAGGCCGCTCGGGTGGCCAACTCGACGGTGTTCATGCTCGAAGGCGAGGTCATCGAGCACGACGAGACGAACAAGATCTTCACGAATCCATCCGACGAGCGCACCGAGCGCTATGTCACCGGAAAGTTTGGGTAAGGGTCTGCCTATGCACGAGACGCGGCATCAATTCCATGAG